>JASHRE010000738.1 GCA_030037515.1 Candidatus Sulfotelmatobacter sp. | reverse complement strand
GCGGAGGCCGAGGCCTGGCGCGCCAGCCCCGGTTCAAGCATGCTACGGAACTCCAGCAACTCGCTTAGATGAGCTCGCTGCTCCTCCCGCAACCAGCTGGTCAACGGTCTGGTCACAGATTCATCGGAAAATTCACGAACCACCGCGCCCACACCTTGACGGGATTTGATCAAGCCGATAATTTCCAAGTCGCGGATCGCGTCGCGGATCGAGCTACGAGTACCCCCAAGGATTTTGACAAGATCACGGGCTGCGGGAAGTTGGTCGCCGGGATTGAGCCCTCTTATGAGGCGTTCGATCTGTTCGGTGGTCCGTTGGTATGCTTTTTCCTTTTTTGTTGCCGGTAAGGCGATGCTTTGTAAAGTGAAGCCGCTGGTTTTGGGACCGGGCTCTGATACGACCGAGAGATCACCGATGTGTGTATAGCGGAGCATAACGTCCTTTCTCACAGGGTGTGGCTTAAAAAGCCTCGTTGCCTCTGGCTGCTGTATCGCCGTAGCGCGTCTTCAATCACCGCGTACGCCGCTTCCACGGAAGCAATTTCCTCTACTTCTACCGCCTTGTTTTCGAGTTTCTTGTAATCTTGAAAAAACCGACGAAGCACGAGCAGTCGATGCTGTGGAAGTTCGCTTGCCTCGTGATAGGCGTTGAAATCCGGATCGCCGGTGGCGACTGCGATAATCTTGTGGTCCTTTTTTCCGGCATCCATCATGGTCATCAATCCAATCGTGCGCGCCGGCATGACGGTGAGCGGAGCAACTGCTTCCTGGGAAAGCACAAGCACATCGAGCGGGTCATCGTCCTCGGCGAGAGTCTGAGGGATGAAGCCGTAGTTCGCGGGATAGTAGACCGCGGAATAAAGCAGCCGATCGACTCGAATGAGTCCGCTTGGCTTATCCAGTTCGTACTTGACGCTCGAACCCAGCGGAATTTCGACAACCGTTCGAAATTCTTTGGGCAGGTGTTCACCCGGCGTAATGTCATGCCATGGATGCGACATTGCTCCGATCCTCTCGTTTTGCGAAAGCCAACTCGGCGTAAGAACCACCAAACTCAGGCCATGATGATCGCCTCCCGGCGCGCTTCTTCTCGTTGAGTGATTTCCCATCGATACAGGAGCCATGTCGCGGTTGCGGCCAGCGCGACAATCAACCACATGCTTCCCGTCAGCGAATATGCTCCATCGATCTGCCGGCTCAAAGAGGTACGCGTCGCTCTTAGGACGACCGCGAAGTATGCGAGCGGGAGATCAAGAAACGCGAGGATGCCGAGCACCGCACCCAGCGTGGGACCTTGGCCAGGATTCGCGTATCCTCGAAGCAAGAGATAACTGACGTAGACCGGAACAACCAAAGCCGCCCACACTAGCGCTCGATCCCAGATCCACCAGACGGAAAAGGAGGAATGAAACCGGAACAGCGCAAGAGCAAAGAGGATGCCGGAGAGCGTGACGCCAAGTCGGGCACCGGCCAGTGCCCATGCGTCGGATTGCTCCTGGTGATAAGCGACGTAGAACAGAGATGCCGTGAAATTGGTTACGAAGCCAACCAGAGCAGCCACGCTCAGATTCAATTCCAAGAACGTGACACGGGACTCCGGTCTCCCGGATCCGTTACTGGCAATCACTGCCGCTACGACGACCAGGAATGCGCAACAAAGAATTTCCCGGTGCCTACGCCATCCGTGCCCTGCCATTGTCGCGTGCCACCGCGATACCATCACCCTAACCATCGTGACCTCCTCCAGGAGGCAATTTGGGCGCGGCCCTTCGCACGATAATGTCGTGCAGGTTTACGTCCTTGCGAAAGGTGCGCCATGCGTAAACGGCTTCGAGCACCCGTTGACTTTGCAAGAAGCATTCGAAACAGACGGTTACATCAAATGCACCGTGGAAGGTCTCCGACCGTTGCGGGGGTTCACTCGGCAGGTATCTCCAGCCTCGCATGTAGAAACTCACGATGTAGCCATCCGGGATATCTCCTCCAGGCAAATGATCACCGCAGACGTCGCACAGGCTCACTATTACCTTTGTCATTAAAAATTCCCCTTACACGATCCTCAATTGGGCGCCCAGAATCGAAAGCACCACTCCACCCGCGACTAAAGTGCTGGACCAATACAATGGGCTGCCAAAACTGACCTTCGCCAGACCCGCACCCAAAAGCGCCAGCATGATAAGCGCTGCCCCCAAAGCCGCCCAGCCATGTGCCGGAACCAAGGCGGCGACGCACAAAGGGATCAAGGCGCCCACGAAACTCGATAGGCTCGAGAGCGACGCGGCCAAAATTGCCTCCCGAAGAATGGCGCGCCCCAATTTGCTCGACGCCAAGCGGCCGTGCGAGGTTAGGTTCAGCTGCCGCTCCGCGACCACCAGCTCGGCGCGAAGTTGCGAGTAGCGAGCTACAAAAAACACGAACGCGCCGGTAGCAAAAGCGCTGGCGGAGATTCGCAGCGCCATGCTCATGGCGATGTGCCGTCCTGGATCCACCAGGCTCCCCGTGGCCAAGGTGAGCGCAGTCAGCACCCCATCCGACAAGCCCAGGACGACCGGTAAAAGTTGCCGCTGCCATCGCCATCCGTTCATATTCATCGCTTTCGGGCGACTCGCTCCACGATTTTGCTGCCGCTTACAACCTCATCGACGCTGTGCACAACCGCTCCCGTCGAATCGATGGATCTGACCAGCGCGTCATAGTCGAGGTTTTCACCCTCGATCGTGACTTCCATGCCAACGGTTTCAATGTCAATCTCCGTGACGGTTACGTTCACTCCCTCAACCCCGGGAGCTTGTTCGATCGTCCGTGCGATTTCTACAACGCTCGGTCGAGACACAGCCTTGTCGACATCCAAAACAAGTCGACGAATGTTCATTCGATCTCCTGATTTGTGCGAATGGGCTCACAGATATCGTCTTTGCTCGATCGGGCGCGGGAATTTGGGTGGACCCGAACTAGCGGAACCTCTTGTGCCCTGTTGATGCCGCCAGCGACCACTCTGAGGCTGGAGCAGCCGGACACGATCAGATCGGCGTGAAATCGTTCGGCGTTGTGCCACGTCAATTCGTCGGCATCTCCCAGGACCAGCATGGTTTCGATCTGCAACCCTTCGTTCATGCCATCCAGACGAATCTTGTGGAACCTTCTCGAGAACCGTTCGCGGGCACGATCGATGGTGTTTCCGAGGTCGGCAATGCCCGGATTCGGCGGCAGAGGAGCCACACCGATAATCAGCAGACTGGCGCTGAGCTCCTGCGCGATGGTTCGCGCTACTTGGAACGCCTTCTCGGCGAACGAAGGGCCGTCGCAGGTCAGCATGACCTTTTTGCAAGAGATCCGGATCATGCTACGATCCACCGTGCAGATGCCCTCCCGCGTGGGTTGGTCACCTTTGGTGTTTCTATCCGACTCCTGTGTCGATGATGGTGAAGCATCCGTGTCCCACATGGAAACCTCGATTCAGGTTGTGTGGGATGCTTGCCAGGGACAATGACTCCCGAGACAAGAATCCTCTTGTCAGGAGTCATCAGCCTCCCCAATTGATTTGGGGATGGCGGTTAACGGTGAACTCCTTCACCGATGCTTGATTGACTCTAGTGTATCTCGCTTCGTCTGCCCGTGGGAAGCCCCGCCGGGAAGTGCCCTAGCCAGAACGTTCTTTGTTCCCAACTGGAATCGCAGCGTAAAATCTCGTCGCATCATGGGCCTCGGTCTCGATTTCCTTAAACAATATACGGAACTGTTTCCTGAGTCGGCGACATGAGCGCTCTCAGAGCGCTCATGTCGCAAGTTCTCACTTCAGGCTGCCGCGCTTTTTTGGGCATCGAAGAAACCCAGCAACTCCTGGTTGATTTGTTGTTTGTGGGTTGAGCACAAGCCGTGTGGCGCGCCTGCGATTACTTTGAGTTTCGCAGACTTCACCAACTTCGCGGATAGAAGGGCCGAATCTGCGATGGGGACAATCTGATCGTCGTCGCCGTGCAGAATCAAGGTCGGCACATCAATTTTTTTCAAGTCTTCCGTGAAATCGGTTTCAGAGAAGGCCTTGACGCAGTCGTAAACGGCTTTGTGACCAGCGATCATAGCTTGCAGCCAGAATGAATCGCGCAAGCCTTGCGAGACTGTGGTCCCCGCGCGATTGGCGCCGTAGAATGGCGCACTGATGTCTTTAAAGAATTGCGATCGGTCATTGAGTATGCCAGTGCGGATCTGATCGAATGTTCCCATCGGCAACCCACCCGGATTTTTTGCAGTTTTCAGCATGATAGGAGGCACTGCTCCGATCAGCACCAGCATGGCCACGCGTTTGGTGCCATATCGGCCGACGTAACGAGTTACCTCGCCGCGTCCCATTGAGTGCCCAACGTGAATGGCATTCTTCACAACGAGTTTTTCAACCAGGGTTGCCAGGTCGTCGGCATAGGTGTTCATATCGTTGCCCTCCCATGGCTGGCCCGAGCGGGCATGACCGTGCCGATCGTGCGCGATGCAGCGGTAACCATGATCGGCGAGAAACAACATCTGGTCTTCAAATGCGTCCGAACTGAGCGGCCAACCGTGGCTGAAGACCACCGGCTGTCCTTTGCCCCAGTCCTTGTAGGATCGAAGTGCCGTCTTTAACCGTGATTGTTGGCATGACAATTTCTCCTCTTGGAATTGAACCGCCAAATTGCGTCTGCCCGATCCGCCATTCCTACAGATTGAATGCAAGGAATGTGGTCCGGGTTAGAAATGTGTCGAGCGATCATAGGAAACCCCCGAGAAACTTTGGTTGCCATGGCCCTGTCGACGACATTCCATCAGACAGCCGACGAGCCTCGCCCAACGCGCGAGTTGGTGACATGCATCCCTCTCAACTCACAAAGTTATATGGGTACCTGCCAGCAACGACTCCCGAGACAAGTATCCCTCGTCAGGAGTCATCATCTGTCCTGGCATATTCGGAAGGACAGCGGTTAAGGGTGAACTCCCTCACCCACTAATGTTTGGTTCTGCCAATGTTTGGTTCTGCAAGTTTATCCTGTCGGGTTCAGCAGTCAAGAGAATTTCTGTTGTGAAGTAATCGTGTTTGCGACACGTGTCAGTTGTCGTTTTTTCCATCGGCTCAGTTTGACAAACATGCTGACATCCCAATTCCGCAGTTTGCGAACCGAGTGGGAACTGTTTGGGCTAGGATAGCAATGCACCGAGATCCACCCCCCCGATCCGACCGCTCAAATGCAATCGGACTGTGTCCATTCTCCGTGTTCGTAGTTGAAGCACATGGTCGGTATCACTGCATACGATTCTTTGCTGCAAGAATACGAATCCTGGTGCCAGCATGGCGGGTACGCCATATCCGAAGCTGTCGATCGCTCTCGTACGCCATGGCTCCGCATGTTCGACACGCCGGTGCGCGGGTCGACGAGATTCTTTATTCTCCTGAATACAGGCGGATGTTGGGGAAGGGCTACGGTTTGGGAGTGGTTTGGCGGCCTTGAAGGACGAATCGCTGCTGCCCTCGCTCCTTCTTATCTACATCGCGTTGTTCTACGATTGTGGGCTGTCCTGCCCATACACTGTATCGCTCTCGACTGCTCCTGTGGAAGTCATCGAACGTAAGCAGGCGCACCACATGCTGATTCAGTATTTACAGCCTGCGAACCGAATGCCAGAGCTCCAGGAAACGTTCGCCGCCATCGACGTCAATGAAAGTCTTCCCGTTGGCGAACGTGAACGTACTTGGGAAGCGCTCGGAACTAGGCTCGCACACACGACAGCCGCCGCTCTTCTGCAGCAACTGCAGATTCGCTGACCTTTCTTGCAGGTGCCAATCTAGTGCAGATTCCCATCCCTCGCAAGAAGTCCTCGTCCTCGCCGGTCAGGGCGAGTTCATCGGGATCTTCGATGAGCTGGTGCATTCCCGGTCTGCGGGAAACCGCTAGTTCGAAAGTACTGTCGCGCATCCTGCGATCTTCAAATTTCTGGTCGGAGAAATCGTGGAGAAACCTTCGGATGGGCATAAACTCCTTGTGACTATTCGTGCCCGACTCTAGGCACGCGCAGATGACGGTGCGGTCAACAATTATGTGAAATTGTTAAGTCTGAGCTAGTCTGAGCTGAGAGAACCGCTTAGAGCAGTTCCTCAAGCGATTCAGCAGGAGTCATCAGCCAATCCAGCTCAAAGGCGGGAACAGCGGTTAAAGGCGAACCCCTTCACCTTCACTTATTGTAGCCCGCCTTTGAACGGCCGCGCGTTTATCTTCCAGAAAACTCCCCGGGGCGTAGACCTTCCCGATTGACACACTGCATTTCACAATCGTATCTTTTACACGAGAAGCAAAATTGGCGATGGGGCCCGCCGAACTGCCGAAAGGCTGACGGCTCCTACCAAATGGGCTCTGGCTCGGCTGAAACGAGCAACCTTCGGTCGCCAATGTCACTCGACTCTCATCGGTTCTCGAATCCGGCGGAATTTCTACGGAAGAAGCCAGATATGACCACGACCCTGATTCGTCGGCTAGCGCCGCTCGAGGAAGAACTCGCCCAAAAGACCTGGGAGCTGACCAAGCTTCGAATCATACTCGCCGATCGAGAACTGCTTCTTGCCAACCTGCAAGCGGAACTTGCGGCCTTCCGCGTTCGCTATCTTCGCGAAGTCGGCTCGCTCTATGCTGAGCTCGACGACTGGGGCGGAAAACTCGCCGCTTGGCTCTCAAAAAATGCTGCTGAAGAATTGTCGGACTGTGACTACGAAAGCTGGGATAGCAGGATCTGTGAATTGGCAGGAGAAGATCCTCAAGATGGGGGAACGCCCTCACGATGGTGGCGAGCCCGCAAGGGCCCTGTCCGCGTCAACCCATTTGTCGAGGATGACGGTTCACCGAAAGAGTTTCATGCGCCCGCGTCTCTCAAAAGTCTGTACCGGGAAGTCGCCAAGCGAGTTCATCCCGATCTGGCCGCAGACGAATCCGACCAACGGAAGCGTGAGCTCCTCATGAAACAGGCGAACGATGCGTACCAACGCGGCGACCACGACGCACTGCGAAAAATTCTTGACGATTATGAGACCAGTCCGGAGTCGGTGCAAGGAGGAGACCTTGCTGCCAACCTGCTCCGTCTGACCCGACAGATCACGCAAGTCAATACTCGGCTGTCTCAGGTCGATCTCGAAATCGAAAAGCTGACGAGTTCGGATATCGGCAAACTGAAGTCTCGATCCGATGCTGCCTTTGCAGTCGGCGAGGACCTGCTCGCACAGATGGCGGCAGATTTGCGAACCAGAATTGAGATTGCCCAGCGTGATCTGACGACGCGATCCGCCAGGAAGGATTGAGGATGACCAACGAACCCACGAGTCCACGATCACTGCCTCCTCCCTCAAACGGGCTGTCCATAGTGCACCGTGCAGTTCAGGACCTTGTCGCCAAGGCAGAGGCCGAGCGCTTGTTCGAAGCGGGTCTGGGCTATTGGGATCAGCAACAATACGCGGAAGCCGTTCGATTTTTCGCGCAATGCTTGCGGCGTAATCCGAACCACGCCGATGCACAGTTCTACATTGGTCTTGCTCATTACGAGGGAGCCGGATTACCTGACAAAAACTATAGACAAGCAGCAATCAGCTGGTGGCAGGCAGCGCTGCAAGGCAATCCAGAAGCACAGAACAACCTGGCTCGCGCATACGAGCAAGGACACGGGTGGCCAAAGGATGACCAGAGAGCTGTCTATTGGTTTACCAGGGCCGCTGAGAACGGTAACCCAACC
>JASHRE010000737.1 GCA_030037515.1 Candidatus Sulfotelmatobacter sp. | reverse complement strand
AGCGTGGCGGATCGATTCAAAATCGACATCCTCTCGATCCGGCCAACCAACGCATCGTCACTCATTCGTCGAATGACCGAATAACCAGACCCAACCAGACATGATCAACATCTACAACGGCCAAGGTGACCACCAATGCCGAGGCGACCGTGACGCTCTCCAACTGGTTCGAGGCGCCCAACACGCACACCACTCAGGCGGGTTCCTGAGTCGCGTGGTTCACGGAGTGCTGTTATTGGTTGATACCACGCGGCCGTACTCCGATCCCCGGCCCAGCCGGTCAAACATCTGATACGCGGCCTCCGAAATGCGACTGATCGCATCCTCGCCAGCCCTCTCGTTTCTCAAATAAGCCGTCATCACACAGATCACGTAGGGACGGTTCGGAACAAAAACAATTCCCGAGTCGTTGCGAACGGCTTCCAGTTCTCCCGGCTTATTCGCAATTCGTACCCCGTCAGGAAGCAGGCGAGGGAGAAAGCTGTCCTTGTGGGTCGAAAGCATCTTGAGGAAATCCTCAGTCATTTCCTTGTTCAGAACTTTTCCAGCGTAAATATCTTGTAGCAGTGTCATCATTTCGCGGGGTGTGGAAACATTTTCGCGTCCTTCTCTGGCCGCTTGAATATCCATCATTTTCCGGCGTAAAAGCGTGTGCGTGAGTCCCAAGCTGGCCATAAGATCGTTGACGTTTTTCATTGCCACTCGATCAATGAGGACATTCGTTGCGGAGTTATCGCTTACCGCGACCATCATGGTGGCGAGGTCGCGATTAGTGACGCGCGTGACCCCGGGTGTGAGGCCTCCCATGATGTCGCTGTCTTGCACAAGATCGGAGCTTTGGACCGTGTAGAGGTCTGTAAGTTTGGCAGCCTTTGGGCCTGACTCTTGCGCCTGATGATAGAGCTCGGCCAGGACTGTGATCTTGATGGAGCTGGCCTGCGCGAACACGTCATCGGCGTGCAACAGAAATGTATGGCCATCGGTGAGATCAAGAATGGCCACCCCCGTAACGCCGTCCAAGTTCCGATCGATCTCATTGATCCGCGCCGCAAGCTTCTCCCACAACGCCGCTTGCTTCTCACTTACGTGCTGTTGTGGCGGCAGGGCTGTCTGCGCTCCGGCGCAGGCACTCAACGCCAGCAGCAGGGCAGTCGTACGTAGGAACATGGAAACCCTCGATCCTCGCAGTAAACTCATTGTAAATTCCACCGGAACGCGATCACGAATCCTAAATCGATCGGGTGCCGTACCGTCAGTAAATAATGCCACGCGGAACTTCGGGGCAATGAAGCTCTCGACCTCGCGCCGCACGCCCCACAGGACTCCGAAAAGATTTTCGGGCTAGAAATCCACCGAGGAGGGCTGCGGCCCCGAGAAGCTAGCTCGGCGGTTTCTCCTTAGCGGTGGGACCCGGCCAGGGAAACCTTGCGTTCAGCGATCTGGTTTAACGATTGATGAAGCAGGAATTGAGCGTTGGGAAGCTTGCCACTCCACTGGCTCCAGAGATCTGTTCGCTGGGCTTCGAGGCGCTCGGCTTCCTCGGTACGGCCGCTGCGGCGGAGAAGGTTGGCGAGCGCAGTCCAGGTGCGCGAAATACAAATGGCGTCGCGCAAATCATTCTGCGGGTCGGGCTTCCACGCCATGAGTTTGTCGAGCAGATCCTGATAGGCGGCAATGGCTTTGGCAGTTTCGCCCGCTTCCGCGTAGTCGTCTGCGGCTGCTCTAACGACATGATCGGCTCTACCCATGGGCTCGACCGCGTCGGCAGGATACTGACCGGCATCACGCAGAAGCTGAAACGCTTCCGCGATGCGCTGTTCGGCCTCGTTGCCCCGACCGAGCCGGCGTAAAACGTAAGAAGAACCCGCCAACAAGTCTGCCGCGCAGAGCTGAGTGCTGATATTGGTTTTGGCCTCTCGTATCCGACCAAGAGCGTGATCATAGACGGCCAGAGCCTTCTCTGGATCGGTGTGCCGCAGAATATTGCCGATTTCGAGCCCAATAGTTGCCGTCGAACGGCGGCTCAAATAATCGATCGGGTCCATTTTTGCCAACTCTTCACCGATATCCTCTCCCTTTTGCAAAGCGGCAAGCGCGTCCCGACTTCGGCCGAGACTAGGTTCCCCATCCTGCTTTCCCAGAATCATTCCCTCCGTGTATAACGCGTTGGCCAGGTTGATACGCAGGGATGCATGCCCGCTGGCCGCTTGTACTTCCTGCAGTTCGACCGCCTGCTGGGCAGTCTGCAAGGCTCCTTCAAGATTTCCTGTCTGCCAGCGTGCAATGGTCAACGCGCCCAGAATGCTGCCATGGACACGCTGAGCTGATGGCACCGGTGCGCTGATATCGAGGGCACGCAGACTGGCACGCAGAGCTTGGGCGAAATGTCTGGCATCGTCATAGCCATAGGCAATGTTTTGCTCAAAGTACGCCATGCTGTAAACGTCTTTCGGGTCGATATTTCCGAGATTCATGAAGCGTTCGACCCGCTCAGAAGCCTTGTCGGCCCACGACACCAAATCCTCTCTGCGATTCTGCTCATCGGCCAAGACCATGCGATCGTGGGCAATGGTCGCCGCAATGAACAACCCTTTTCTGTTCCCGGGATCGATTTTCAGCACCGAATCGACGAAGTTCTCCGCTTTGTCAAGACTTGCTTCCGCTTCTGCGAACTGGCCCAGGTTGGGCGAGGTGGGATCGCCCTGAACATGCGCCACCTTCACATAGGCATTGGCAATTTCGAGCCCGAGATCCTTGTCACCGCGAACGTCGCCGCCCAGCGAAGTCAGATATTGCAGCGAATCGGAAACAATCTGCATTCTGACTTTTGTCGAGCCGGGCAGACCTCTGATGGCATTGTCGAGTTCAATGAATTTATTGGCTAGTTGGCGCACCTGGTCAAAGCGCCGTTCGGCAGCTTTGCGCTGCCCATTCGCAATCAGCAAGCCGGTTGTCAGACTTCCAATCACTAGAGCGATAGCGACGGTGGCGAGGGAGACGATGGTGCGATTGCGCCGTAGAAACTTGGCGGTGCGATAAGCGAATGTATCCGGCCGTACACTGATGGCTTCATGCTTGAGGTAGCGTCGAAGATCGTCGGCAAACGCGGTCACCGAGGCGTACCTCTCCTGCGGATTTTTCTTGAGAGCTCTGCCCAGAATCGTGTCCAGATCTCCCCGTAGCTGGCGGGAGAGCTTTTCACACGTGGTGCTCCGCCGTTCCGCCGCGCCGTTCGCAGTGCCTGCGATTAACGATGCTTTCGGCGCTTCCGTTTCGGCAATCGCTTTGACCAGGGCCGCCGGCGAACGGAGGCCTGCGCCTGCAGGATGCTGCCCGGTCAGCAGCAGATAAAGCAGGACTCCCAGCGCGTACACATCGGTCGCCGTGGTCACGGTTCCACCTGCCACTTGCTCCGGCGCCGCGAAGCGCGGAGTCAGCGCGCCTCCGCCCTCGAGCGTGAGCATGGTTGCGGCTGCCGTTCCTCCTTCCTCGGCAAGCAACTTGGCAATGCCGAAATCGAGCAGTTTCACTTGGCCATCGCTGCGGACCAGCACGTTGGAAGGTTTGATGTCACGGTGAACGATTAGATGGGCATGGGCTTCCGCGACGGCGCTGAGCGCGTCGAGAAAGAGTCGGACGCGAGCCTCCACATCCAGTTTGTGTTCGTCACAATATTGATCGATGGCAACACCATCAACATATTCGAGAATGAGATAAGGGCTGCCGTCGGCAGAGATGCCTGCGTCAAGGAGTTCCGCAATGTGCGGATGAGTCAAGCGACCAAGGATGCTGCCCTCACGCTTGAAGCGCTCTTCCATCACGTGGCCGGTCAGCGCGACACTTACAAACTTGACGGCCGCTTGCCGCTCGAACCTGCCGTCACTGCGTTCGGCCAGCCACACGCTGCCCATTCCGCCTTGACCAATGTGCGAAATGAGTGTGTATGCGCCGATCTTCTGGCCAACCAGCCCCACGCCTGCCGGCAGGGGCGATGTTTCAAGGAAGCCCTCCCGCTTCAGTTGTTGCTGCTCGTCCAACAGCGCCTGCATGAGTGAGGCGAGTTTCGCGTCTTTCTGGCTAAGTGAGAGTAGCCACGCCGGACGCTGCTCCGGAACCATTTCCAGAACTTCGTCGAGATACGGATTTATTTGCTGCCACTGATCGGGCGTCAGGGTCGGCATCGGCTTTTTACAAAGACAAATCCGTCCGCAGGTTGTGATGCAGATAAATGCGCGCTTTTTCCCACTTTCGCTGAACGGTGCGTTCGGAAACGCCTTCCATATTCGCGATCTCCCCGAAGGAAAATCCGCAGAAAAATTTCAGGTCAACAACCTGAGACAGCGAACTGTCGACGTGGGCGAGTTCGTCGAGAGCCTGGCTGATGCGCGTGAGTTCACGATCGTCGCTGACCGCTTCGCCAGCGTTGGTGGTGAGAGACGTAAGCTCGAAGCGCCCGCCTCGTTTAATCGCGCGCCGATTTCGCACATGATCGATAATGAGTCCGCGCATGACGCGCGCGCTGTACGCCATAAAGCGAGCACGATCCGGAAAAGACTGGCCCTCTTGCGCGGCCATATCCAGGTAAGCCTCATGGATGAGCGTGGTCGCGCTGATGCTCACGTCGGCCTGCCGGGCGAGCTGGCGTTTTGCGAGGCGGTGAAGCTCCGCATAGAGCAGAGTGAAAAGCTTGCCGGCAGAGATTTCGTCGCCTTTCTCGGCCAAGCCGATGAGCGTGGAAATACTGGGGTTAGTTGCCTCCATGGCGTCCCGAGCACGGGGCACAGGCTCTCGCATTTTCGGGCAATAGTCAAGATCAAAACAGACC
>JASHRE010000736.1 GCA_030037515.1 Candidatus Sulfotelmatobacter sp. | reverse complement strand
CCCGCGAGCCGTCGCAAACGCGGACTGGTGCTCATGGCCGACGCTGAAGCCGATCACTTCTACACCGTCAGCGGCATTTACGAACGCGATCGCCAGCTTTTGGAATTCCTCGAAGCCCGCGGCATCCGTCCCGGCGCAAAACTGCATCTTCTCGAACGCAATTACGATCAGACTGTTACCCTGTCGACCTCCACGGGCAAGTTCTCTCTCGGCCCCGCGGCCTCAGGACGAGTCTGGCTCGCCCCAAACCCCAAAAGCTGACACCTGCTGCGGTTTGGTTCCGCAAATTCGCCAAACAATCCCGGACCGATTTGAAAGAGTGTGGCTCGAGCGTCCTGGAGGGATTTGAAAACGTGCGGCTTCGGCCGCGCCGTAGAGAGCCTTTTGCAACGGCAACTTTAGCCGCCGAGGTTATGCAACCCGGACCCGCGGTTAAGAATCGTCAAGCGTTTCCGACTCGCGACGCTGTCCCACCGATTTATCCTGCATTTTGAGCGGGGCAGGATTCGCGGGGTCGATAACCCTGCTTTTTTCTCTCTCCCTCCCCGTGAAAAATAAGGTTAACCATGGTTTATCCAATCTTGTATACTGACGCTAACCACTGTTTCATCTGTGGAACCTCAAATCCAGAGCTGTCATCCCGGATGCGAGGCAAGACTGCGGTCCATCTCTACCTAGCTGTCGAATGCCGGAAAGAAATGAGCAATAGCACGACAACTCCGAAGCCGCAGGCAGGACTTCTGAACCGGGTCGTGAACGGTTGGTACGACGGGGATGTCGTCGTCACCCATGAAGATATCGACCGCGCGCACGATCGCGAACGCGTCCTCACCACGCGCAGGCAGCGCGGCCTATGGTCACGCACCCGCCTGCTGTGGCTCCTCATCGGCCCCGGCATTCTTGTCATGCTCGGCGAAAACGACGGCCCCAGCATGCTCTCCTACGCCGCCACCGGCGCGCGTTTCGGCATCGGATTTTTTCTTCCATTCGTCGTCCTCACCTTCCTCATGGCTTGCGTCGTTCAGGAAATGACCGTCCGCCTCGGGGCCGCCACACATCGCGGCCATGCCGAACTGATCTTCGACCGCTTCGGCTCGTTCTGGGGATGGTTCTCCATGATCGACCTCATGGTCGGCAACTTCCTCACACTTGTGACCGAATTCATCGCCATCCGCGCCGGCCTCGGGTTTTTCGGCATTCCGCCCTGGGTCTCTGTCCTCGCCGCCTGGATCGTGCTTTGCGCCGCCCTCATGGCGCACCGCTACTGGACTTGGGAGCGTGTCACGCTTTTTGCCGCCATGTTCAATCTCATTTTTGTTCCCGTCGCTCTGTTAAGCCATCCGCATTGGGGCAACATCGGACGTGCTCTGCTCACCTGGAAGCCACTGCCCGGTGGCCTCACCCAAGACACAGTACTTATCCTTCTCGCCGACATCGGAGCGACCGTCACTCCCTGGATGCTCTTCTTCCAGCAAAGCGCCATCGCCGACAAGGGACTCACCACCCACGATATCCGCTTCGGACGCGTCGATACCGTGCTGGGCGCGGCTCTCGCCGCCCTGGCTGCACTCGCCACCATCGTCGCTACTGCCCCGCTGTTCGCCCACGGCATGTCTGCCGGAAACTTTGAAACCGCCGAATTTGCGCAAGCTCTCCGGCCATTCGTCGGCCGCCTCGGGTCGACTCTTTTCGCGCTCGGCATGTTCGAAGCCGGCATGGTCGCCGCGATCACCATCTCCACTTCTTCTGCCTACGCCTTCGGAGAAGTCGCTGGCCGTCCACACAGCCTCAACCTTCCCTTCCACGAAGGCAAATCTTTTTATCTGGTTCTTCTTCTCGAAGCCGCCGCCGCTGCTGCGCTTGTCCTGATCCCCGGTATTCCACTGGTTTACATCGTGCTGGTCGTGAACGTCATCGCTGTCCTCGCCATGCCTCCGGCGCTGCTCTTTCTTTACCTGCTGGTCAATGATCGCGAAATCATGGGCGATCTCGTCAGCCCGGTGTGGGCAAACATTCTGGCTCTGGGAGTCGTGGTCGTCCTGATCGCTGCGGGGATTTTATTCGGCGTCAGCGTCATCGCTCCGCACGCGCTGGCATTGGTTGGAGGGACATAGAGATGAAAGAAGATCTGAATTCCGTGCCGCTCGGCGAACCCGCAGTCGCAGTGCCCTCCGAAGAACTGCCCTCGATCGTCGCCTCGCTCGAACCCGATCAGCTCATCGCCGCCAAAGTCAAGCACCGCGTCGCACGCCGCCGTCTCAGAGCCGGGGAGGTCATTTTGTTCTGGGCGCTCAGACTTTATCTCGTCTTCATGTTCGGCGTCGTGGTCTATCAGATCTGGACCGGTGCGCGCTAAATGTTAATGGTGGCGCAGCCTTTCAGCGCTGCGATTCGAACTGATTCGTTCGATACTAGGGTTTTGGCCCCTGAGGCCGGCTTACCCAATTCTCCCCAAACGCATTACACTGATAAGCTGCGAAGTTTGCATCGCGCCAGCCGTTTCTCGCGCGCCAACCTGCCCCAGCCAATGCATGAAGGAAGGCCATCATGTCTGTGAACAGTTACAACACCCGCTCCATTCTTACGGTGGAAAAAAAGGAATACGAAATCTACCGCCTCGACGCTCTCGACGAACAAGGCCTTTCGACCGTCCATCTTCCTTTTTCGCTCCGCATTCTGCTCGAAAATCTGTTGCGCAACGAAGACAGCCGCAACGTGTCGAAAGAAGAAATTCGCGCACTCGCCGCGTGGAACAAGAGCTCCAAACCCGACAAAGAAATCGCCTTCACACCCAGCCGCGTCCTCCTGCAGGATTTCACCGGCGTCCCCTGCGTCGTCGATCTCGCGGCCATGCGCGATGCCATGAAGCAACTGGGCGGCGATCCTGCGCTTATCAACCCCTTGCAGCCCGTTGAATTGGTCATCGATCACTCTGTGCAGGTCGACGAGTTCGGCGGTCCCAACGCGCTCGATATGAACGCGCTGCTCGAATTCCAGCGCAACAAAGAACGCTACTCGTTCCTTCGCTGGGGACAGACCGGTTTCCGCAATCTAGCCATCGTTCCGCCCGACACCGGCATTGTGCACCAGGTCAATCTCGAATATCTCGCGCGTGTCGTCTTCGTACACGAATCGCCCGGCAAGCGCCAAGCCTATCCCGACACCCTCGTCGGCACCGACAGTCACACGACGATGGTGAATGGGTTGGGGGTGCTGGGATGGGGTGTGGGCGGGATCGAAGCCGAGGCCGCGATGCTCGGGCAGCCTGTTTCCATGCTGATTCCGCTCGTGGTGGGAGTGAAGTTGACCGGGCGCTTGCGCGAAGGCGCGACTGCAACCGACCTTGTTCTGACGATCACCGAGATGCTGCGCAAGCACGGCGTCGTCGGAAAATTCGTGGAGTATTTCGGTCCCGGCCTGCGCGATCTTCCGCTCGCCGATCGGGCCACGATCGCCAACATGTCGCCGGAATACGGCGCGACCTGCGGAATTTTTCCCATCGACAAAGAAACGCTGCGCTATCTGAATCTCACTGGGCGCAGCGAAGAGCAGATTGCACTGGTCGAGGCTTATGCGCGGGAACAAGGTTTGTTTCACGACGAAAAAACTCCCGAAGCGGAATACTCGGAACTGCTCACGCTCGATCTCGCGACGGTCGAGCCCAGCCTGGCCGGCCCGAAGCGTCCGCAGGATCGCGTGGTTCTGTCGCAAGCCGGGGAGTCGTTCACCAAGGCCCTGCCTTCGCTGATGAAGCCGAAATCGGCGGCGAAAACCAACGGGGGTACGCCGGGTCTCGCTGCGTTTGCGGGACCTGGAAACAACGGCCCCACCAGCAACATGAAAAGCTGGGAGACCGAGGGTGGAAGTCCGGCGGCGATCGGAGTCGAGGATCCCAACGTGCACGAGCACGTTACGGCGCAGGTCAAAGACGCGCTGAAGCACGGCAGCGTCGTGATCGCCGCGATCACTTCCTGTACGAACACCTCGAATCCATCGGTGCTCATCGGCGCCGGACTGCTGGCCAAGAAAGCTGTCGAAAAAGGGCTCACCGTTCCGCCGTGGGTCAAGACTTCGCTCGCGCCCGGATCCAAAGTCGTCCGCGATTATCTGGAAAAAGCTGGATTGATGCCGTATCTCGAAAAACTTAAATTCCATCTCGTCGGCTACGGATGCACGACCTGCATCGGCAACTCCGGCCCGCTGCCGGAAGAGGTTTCGAAAGCAATCGAGCAAAAAGAACTGGTCGTGGCGTCGGTGCTTTCCGGCAATCGCAATTTTGAAGGCCGCATCAACTCCGAAGTTCGCGCAAATTACCTCATGTCGCCGCCGCTGGTCGTTGCTTTCGCCCTCGCCGGACGCATCGATGTCGATATGCGTAAGGATCCAATCGGCAAAGGCCGCGACGGACAGCCGGTGTACCTCGCCGATCTGTGGCCTTCGTCGCGCGAAGTCGAAGAGACGATTCAGCAGTCGATTTCTTCCGACATGTTCACAAAATCCTACGGTGAAGTTTTCAAAGGCGACGAACGCTGGCAGGGTCTGTCGGTTCCCAAGGGCGAAACCTACGCTTGGGAAAAGGATTCGACCTACATCCGCCGCGCTCCCTACTTCGACGACATGGACGTGAAACCCGCGCCCGTTCAGGAAATCAAGAAGGCGCGCGTGCTGGCCGTTCTCGGCGACAGCGTCACCACCGATCACATTTCTCCTGCGGGCTCGATCAAGAAAGACAGCCCGGCGGGCAAATATCTGCAGGAGCATGGCGTAAAACCGGCGGATTTCAATTCTTACGGCTCGCGCCGCGGCAATCATGAAGTGATGGTGCGCGGAACGTTTGCCAACGTCCGTCTGCGCAACAAGCTGGTCGCGACCGAAGGCGGATTCACGCGCCACCTGCCGTCGAACACCGAAATGTCGATCTTTGACGCGTCGGAAAAATATCGTGCCGATGGCACGCCGCTGGTCATCCTCGCCGGCAAAGAATACGGCTCGGGATCGTCGCGCGACTGGGCGGCGAAAGGTCCGGCCCTGCTCGGCGTGCGCGCAGTCGTCGCGGAAAGCTACGAACGCATTCATCGATCGAACCTCATCGGCATGGGCATTCTGCCGCTGCAATTTCCCGCCGGCCAGAACGCCGAATCGCTGAAGCTTAGCGGAGAAGAAGTCTTCGACATCACGGGCATTCGCCACGTGGTTGAACACTTCTCCGTCGGACGCACCGTGAAAGTGCGCGGCACGACCCGAGGCAAAGGCAGCCGAGAGAAGGAACCGGTCGAGTTCAACGCGCTGGTGCGCATCGACACGCCGCAAGAAGCGCTCTACTATGCCAACGGCGGCATTCTGCAGTACGTGTTAAGGCAGCTGCTGGCCACCAAGCCGCAAGCGGTGGGAGCCTAACGCCTCCGTTTTCGCGATCCTGTGGGGCAGCCGCCGTCGACTGTCCGGCGGCCCAAACGGGTCGGGCCGCTGGCGATGCAAAGTCGGATCAGCCCACGCCCTTCCATCGCAGCTCAGAGAAGCGCTGAACCGCGCCCTTCCGGTCGAGTGGTTTCCCTGTCTGGCAAAGGAGGCGAGACATGGGCACTCCGCTTCCGACCTTTGCGGCACGCCTGAAGACACCAGAGTGTCGAGCCCTCGCACGTAGGTGGACTACGTATGGAAAACATCGCTGTTCTGTTTGAAGAAAACGCTTGGGCCCGGCCGTTCCTCTTGATCTGCTGTACACTCCCTTCATGCGCGTCAGGATTCTCGGCTCTGCTGCCGGCGGCGGCTTCCCACAATGGAATTGCGCCTGCCCGAACTGCCGTTCCTTCCGGGCCGGAACCTTTCGCGGAAAGGCGCGCACGCAGACGCAAGTCGCCATCAGCGGCGATTCTGGTTCCTGGTTCCTGCTCGGAGCCTCTCCCGATCTGCGCACTCAAATCGAAGTTACTCCCGAACTGCATCCGCGGCCTGGGGATCAATCGCCGCGCCATTCGCCGATCGCCGGAGTTGTTCTGCTGAACGCCGACATCGATCACGTGCTCGGCCTGCTGCTTTTGCGGGAACTGCAGCCGCTTCGCGTGCATGCCACAAAGTCGATTCGCCGCATTCTCACCAAAGACAATTCCATGTTCGGCATGCTGCAGCGCGTTCCCGATCAGGTAAGTTGGATCGAGTTCATGCCCGGGGCGCAGTTTTCGCTGCTCAGTCCAGCGGGAGAAGATTCCGGAGTGCGTTGCCGCGCCATCCCACTTGGAAGGCACTTTCCTGGGTATGTTTCTGCGCCACGGCGGTCGCAGCTTCATCCGCTCGA
This sequence comes from Candidatus Sulfotelmatobacter sp., assembly GCA_030037515.1. Classification (GTDB taxonomy): domain Bacteria; phylum Acidobacteriota; class Terriglobia; order Terriglobales; family Acidobacteriaceae; genus Sulfotelmatobacter. The sequence goes on along the minus strand of JASHRE010000736.1, from coordinate 7,750 downwards.
ATCGTCGCTTGGTTTGATCGTGGAATCGTCTTCGGGCAAGCGGCTCGCCTTTATGCCCGCCGTTGCTGAAGTCGACAGGAACGTGCTCAAGCTGTTGGATTCGATTGACGTGATTTTGTTCGACGGAACCTTTTGGAACCCGGACGAACTCGTTGGCCTGCAAGGATCCGGTCAATCCGCGTGGGATATGGGACATGTTCCCATCTCATCGCCCGCGGGGAGTTTTGAGAGGTTGGCGCATCTCAGCCATCCACGTAGAATCTATCTGCACATCAACAACACGAACCCCATGTTGAATGAGGCTGGTCCGGAGTATCGCCAGGTGCGCGACGCAGGCTGGGAAATCGCGGAGGATGGATGGCAATTCGATCTCTAGAATCGGAATCGCGCGCGGCCGGCCTGCTCTCACTCGATGAATTGCGCGTGATGCTGCGCGCGGTCGGGGAACAACGCTATCACCACAAGCATCCCTTTCATCTGCTGATGCACGAGGGCAAGCTGAGCCACAGCCAGCTTCAGGCTTGGGCTTTGAATCGCTACTACTACCAGAGCATGATTCCGATCAAAGATTCGATCATCCTTTCGCGCGGCCCCGATCCCGTGTTCCGGCGCGCCTGGCGCAAGCGCGTCGTCGATCACGATGGCGATGGAAGCAGCGAAGGCGGCATCCAGCGCTGGTTGAAACTCGCCGAAGCGACCGGATTGAATGCTGATGATGTCCGCGCCGGCAAAGGCATCCTGCCCGCCACGCGCTTCGCCGTAAACGAATACCTCAATATCGTTCGTAACCGCAGCCTGCTCGAAGCCGTCGCCTCTTCGCTGACGGAATTGTTCTCCCGCGATCTGATTTCGCTGCGGATGGAAAAACTTCGCCAGCACTACGGGTGGCTGTCGGGCGGATTGGATTATTTCGAAGCGCGCCTGAGGCAAGCGCCGGAAGACGCGCATTTCGCGATCAACTACGTTTATGAGCACGCCAAGACTCGCGTCGAGCAGGAACTTGCCATCCAGGCCTTGCGCGACAAGTGCGACATTTTGTGGGCGCAACTCGACGCTCTCTACTTTGCTTACGTGCAGCCCGCATGGCCTCCGCCCGGAGCATTTCGCATGAAAGACGCGGAGGCCTAGCCCGTGCCGCCGCCTTCCGACACAAGCACGCCTTGCCTTGCCGCCGGATGCCGGTGGGGTGGAACCGAGCGGGATCGCGTGATCTTGTATCCTGAAGGTGCGATCAAGCTGCAGGGTACAGGGCGTCAGGTGCTTGAGCGCTGCGATGGCAGGCGCACTTTCGGGGAAATCATTCAGGAATTGCAGAAGGAGTTCGGCAAGACCGATCCGGACAAGATTCGTGCCGACATCAGCATGTTTCTAGAGCAGCTGCATAAAAGACGCATTGTAGATTACTAGGTTCCGGCGCTCTGGGCGCCCCTTGCGCACCTTGGCGATCCTTGCGGTTTTCATACAGCCTGACAGCCCGTGCACAGACATGATGCTTTCGAATCCTCTAGCCGTAATCGCCGAAATCACCCACCGCTGCCCGCTGCATTGTGTCTATTGTTCGAATCCCACGCAACTGGCGTCGGTGGATTCTGAACTCTCGACCAGCGAGTGGAACGACGTATTCCAGCAGTGCGGCAAGCTGGGCATGCTGCATGCTCATTTCACCGGCGGCGAGCCGCTGGCTCGCCGGGATCTCGTCGAATTGGTTTCTGCGGCACGCGGCGCGGGTCTCTACACCAATCTGATCACCGCGGGGATCGGCCTCACCGAAATGCGCCTGCAAGCTCTGGTTGACGCTGGCCTCGATCACATCCAGATCAGTTTTCAGGATTCCCACGAGGACGTGGCGAACTGGATTGCCGGCGCCAAGGCGCACGCTCATAAGATCGAACTCTCGCACGCCATCCGGAAACATAAAATCGCGTTCACGGTGAATCTGGTCGTGCATCGACAGAACCTCGATCATCTCGACGAGATGATTGGGTTCATCGAACAGCTGAGTCCTGATCGCGTCGAGATCGCTCACACGCAGTATTATGGCTGGGCGCTCGCGAACCGGGCCGCGCTCATGCCCACGCCAGCGCAAGTCGAAAGGGCGGTTGCAATTGTCGCCGAGACAGAGAAACGCCTCGCCGGACGAATGCGCATCGATTCGGTCGTCCCGGATTATTATGCGAAGTTTCCCAAGGCCTGCATGGGCGGATGGGGACGCAAATTGATGCTCATCAATCCCTCCGGAAAGGTTCTGCCTTGCCACGCCGCGGAAGTATTGTCGGGAATGTCATTCGAGAATGTCCGCGAGAAGAACTTGTGCTGGATCTGGCAGGATTCACCGTCGTTCCGCCGTTTTCGCGGCGAGGACTGGATGCCCGAGCCATGCCGCGGTTGCGAACGCCGCTCCGAAGACTTCGGCGGCTGCCGCTGCCAGGCGTTTCTGCTGGCCGGCGATGCCACGGCGACTGATCCCGCGTGCTCGCTGGCTCCGGCGCATGAGGCGGTGACTGCGGCCATTCATGCCGCAAGCTTTCAAGTCGGCGCGACAATCCCGACCGCCAGTTCGTTCGTCCAGTTGCAGAAGGCAAATCAGAATTTCTGGAGGTATCGAACGAACCCGGAGTAGAAACATCACCAGCGTACGCCCAACGTGATGGGACGAACATCGGTGGTGATGTTGTTGTGATCTCCATGAATGAGGCGGAATTCGGCGTAGATTTCGACATTGTTGTAAACCTTGCGCGCGACGCCGCCACCCACGTTGTAGCCGAATTGATTCTGGCTCGAGCGGAGAAAGTCGATGCCCACCGGCAAACTACCGGCGAAACATCGGCCCCACCAGTCCCAGAAAGCATTGCAAGCGGAGCCGGGTACGGCGGTGGAGGAATCCAGTTTCCCGCTGCGATGCAGATAGCTTGGGCCGAATACGACGTACCCGCTCCACAGCCGTGTCGCCGGAATATTGATGATAGGGTCGAGAGTAGCCGTGTATACGTGGTTGTTGCCGCCCGGGGCTTGCGCGAGGAGAAAGGCAGTGTTGCGGAGCGGCAAGTTATTGAACAGCACGTCAAGGCGAAATCCGAAATACTTGTTAAGATTCCGGGCCACCCCGCCCCCGAATACGCCTCCGCCCCCGATCACAAATTTTTTGGTCGGTCCGCTGTCGACGTTCGCACCCCCACCCGCATTAAAATTCCAGTTCTTGAATTCCTTGGGCTTGGTCCGGTGCCGCGGGGTGGCCTCTTCCGGCGTGGCTTCCTGATTCCCCGACTGCGAACTCGAGGGCTGCTGCGCCGAGCCCTGCTGTTGATCCGAGCCCTGCTGTTGGGCGGCGGGCGGCGGAGGAGTGTTCTGTTGATCGGAATTGTGTTGATCGGGAGTTTGAGCAGGTGCGGGAAGGCCCAGAATCACTATCAGAAACAATGCCCCAACCATGCTGGATACAGAGAACTCCGCGGACTTTCGATTCATTCATTCTCCTAAGATTGACGGGCTGATGAAACCTGGCACGACGCATCAACTATGGTTTTGGTTCGCCTTTGATAGCGCGATCAGCGGCCGCCGACGCAAATCTACATCCGCGCCGCCCCTCATTCGACTCGTGCAGGAACGCAATATATTAGCAACTTTGATGCATACTCTGCTTCTTGAGCCGCCTCGCGCCTATTCCTGGGAGTACATGAACCGTGAGGTGCAGGTATGATATGGAATTCATTTCTGCTGCGGGGTACAAGTTTCCGATCGAACTATGCCTGAAGCCTTGTCAAAGCCGGATGCAGCCGGGGACGGCCAGCGCGCTTCCAACACCGATCCGCCTTGCCGCGTCGCGTTGCTCGGTTTCGGAACAGTCGGACGTGCGGTCGCGAAAATTCTGTGTGAGACCCCGCAACCGACGCTTCAGCTAACGCACATCGTCAATCGCAACGTCGAACGCAAAAAGCAGCCTTGGGTCCCGAGCCATGTCGTTTGGACCGACGATGTGCAATCGGTTCTGAATTCCGACGTCGATGTCATCCTCGAACTGATCGGGGGGTTGACTCCGGCGCATGAGATCGTGCGCGGGGCGCTGGAGTCGGGAAAATCCGTGGTCACCGCGAACAAGCAGCTGATTGCTCGTTACGGGCCTGATCTGTTGCAACTCGCAGCCGGCCGCGGATGCCAGCTCGAATTCGGGGCCTCGGTCGCCGGAGGCGTTCCTGTTCTGCCCGCGCTTCGCACCGGATTGTGCGGCGATCGCCTGCACGGCATCGCCGGGATTCTGAACGGAACCTGCAATTACATTCTGAGCCGCATCGAGCACGCACGCATTCCGTTCAGCGAAGCTTTGGAGGAGGCACAGGCCCGAGGATACGCAGAAGCGGATGCCTCGGAAGATCTGGATGGCGGAGATGCGAAGGCAAAGCTTGCCATTCTTGCTCTTGCGGGGCTTCGCGCCCGCGTGGCGCCGGAATCGGTTCGGGCCCGCACGATTCGGGCTATCGATGCGATCGATTTCGATTATGCCGCCGAGCTGGGCTGCACCATCCGGCAAATTTCGCGCGCTGATCTGAAAGGCGACTGCCTGCGGGCCGAAGTCGGGCCATGCCTGGTTCCGCTCGATTCTCCGTTTGGCCGCGTCCAGCGCAACCTGAATCTGGTTCTGACTTCCGGTGAGTATGGCGGCGATATGGCTTTTTTGGGCGCAGGCGCAGGCGGGGATCCCACTGCGGTTGCCGTGGTTTCGGACCTGATGTTTGTGGCGGAAAGCTTGTGCGGACGGCGGACGACGTCCGGCACTCAAGTTTCAGCGCCCGCCGTCGGCAGCGACTTTGAAACCCCATGGTACCTGCGATTCTATGTGCGCGATCAACCCGGAATCGTGGCACGTTTGGCGGAAATCATGGCGGCGCACCGCCTCAACATCGATTCTCTCTTGCAGAAGCCGGGATTCGACAAAGCTGCCCTGCCCTTTGTCATCACGCTGGAACCCTGTCGCGATTCCGCGCTGCATCCCGCACTCGAGAAAATGTCAGGACTCGATTTCTCGATCCGCCCCTGCTTGTGTCTGCCCATCTTGCGATAGGCGTCAGGTTGTTCCGACCCATCGCGCCAACAGGGGCGCGATGGGGACCCCGGTTCGCGCGGATCGCCCAGATTCCTTCGCCATTCCGCTGAGGGCAGGCTTCTTCACTGCGCAACTATCGCTTGCACGGGATGACAAAAAAATAAGCGCCGACCGCACGTTCACGATCGGCGCCACGAGGAGATTAATTCCAGAAGGGGTTGATCAGACCGGCGGGTTTCATCGCGCTGTCTGAAGTGGATTCCGTTCCCGACTCATCGGAAATTTTCTCATCCAAAAGGCGCGACGGCGGCGCGGTGAGCTCATTCTCCTTCTCGCTCTTCCCTGGGCAGTAAGGATAATCCGATTTCATTCCAACCACCTCCAATCCCATGATCTGCCTCTATTGAAACACTTCAGAGCGTCAAGCGGGTGCAGAAATTTGAATTGCCGTCATCGAAAAAGCTGAGGCGCGATCGTCTCATGCTGCGGCCCGGCTTGCGTCTCTAAAACACTCCTTCGAAAGAAGTGGTTGGCGCCCTGGATTCAATAAACCATCAAGGACACGAAGGACTGAAACGCGGTTTTTTCCGTGCAAGTTCGCGCCCTTCGTGGTTACGGTTGATTACGACGCGACCAAGCGCCATCAGCGCTCCGCTTTTCTCCCTTCTGGGTTTATTCTTAGCGGTTGTTTCTCCGAGCATTTTTCAGATCGCTAACAGTGAGGACGCCAATTTATGAAATACCGCAAGCTTGGCCGCACCGGACTTGAAGTCAGCGAAACGGCTCATGGATTATGGGGAATGAGCGGATGGAGCGGCTCCGATGACAGGGAATCTCTTGCATCGTTGCAACTGGCCGTTGATCTCGGCTGCAATTTCTTCGATACGGCTTGGGCCTATGGCAATGGTAAAAGCGACGGTCTGCTGGGCGACATCATGGCGCGCAACTCGAGCAAGAGAATTTACGCAGCTTCAAAAATTCCTCCCGCCAACGACCGCTGGCCAGCGTTGCCTTCGTACAACTATCGCGGCGTGTTTTCGCCTGAGCATGTCTTCAAGTATGCCGATCTGATCCGCAAGAAGCTGCAAACCGATACGATCGATGTTTTGCAATTTCACGTCTGGGACGACGGTTGGACTGACGAACCCGATTTCCGCGCGACCGTCGAAAAACTGAAAGATGGCGATTGGATCCGCTATTTCGGCTTGAGCCTCAACCGCTGGGAACCGTGGAACGGCATAAAGGCGCTGCACACCGGACTGGTCGACGTGGTGCAAGTGATCTACAACATTTTCGATCAGGCGCCGGAAGATGAGCTATTTCCGGTTTGCCAGGAATTGAACATTGGCGTTATCGCCCGCGTCCCTCTCGATGAAGGCAGTCTGAGCGGAAAGATGACACTCGAAACCCGCTTCCCCAAGGACGATTGGCGCGCGGGATACTTCGGCTCCGAGAATCTGGCCAACACGATCGCGCGCGTCGAGAAACTGAAGAAAATCGTGCCTGCGGGCATGACCTTGCCCGAAATGGCCATGCGGTTCATCCTGTCGCATCCGGCCGTCAGCACCACGATCGCAGGGATGCGCAAGCCTGAACACGTGCGTCAGAATATTGAAGCCAGCGACGCTGGGCCGCTCGACAAGAATTTGTTGGCCGAACTGAAGAAGCATCGCTGGGAGCGCAAGCCACAGCATTGGTCGGACTAGCTGCGGCCGACCCTACGAGCGCTGGTAGTAGTTCGTTTCTCAATTTAGGCTCCGTTGGATCAACAAAATTCTTCGCCGATACGGTGGTCGTCCCTTGAGAACTTCCTTGCCAAAACTTTCAGTGTTGACCTGCGTCCTGATGTTCCTTTGCCAACTCGAGGCGCAGAATCCGCGCGGATCACTGCGTGGTACCGTCGAAGACTCGAGCGGCGCTCGAATCCAGTCGGCGAAAATCGCCCTGCACGCCGTTGGTTCTTCGTTGGAACGCCAAGCCGCAACCGAGGAGCGCGGCGAATTCCGCATCGACGATCTGATTCCCGGGAATTACGAAATCACGGTGAATGCCGCGGGATTTGCCGAGGCTCGGGCCGAGGTCGCGGTCGCAGTCAGTTCCGTGCGCGAAATTACAGTCACGCTCAAGCCAGCGACCGCTGGCGAACGAGTTACTGTGGAGAGCGAACAGTCCTCAATCACGACGGAAAGCATTGATCTGGCGAGCGCAGTGCGAGGAGGCGTGGTCGGCACCCAGGATCTCGAGGCCATGCCGCTACCTGCTCGCAGTTTTGCCAACATCGCCTATCTCGTGCCGGGCACTGAACCCGTCGAGCCCTCCGATCCCACAAAAGCGCGCATTACCGCGGTTTCGACAGGCGGAAGTTCCGGACTCAACAACGAACTCTCGGTCGACGGCGCCGAAAATTCCGACGATTGGATCGGCGGTTTTCTGCAAAACTTCTCTCCCGACGGCATCCAGGAATTTGCCGTACGCACCTCGAACGAAGACGCCGACACTGGCTGGACCACCGCGGGATCAGTGGTGATCACGACGAAGCGGGGCAGCAACGACTGGCACGGCGACGCTGCCTTCTACGAACGAGCCGCTGCTTTGAACGCACGCTTCCCCATTGAAAATCCGGCCGAGACGTGCACCGATGGAACTTGCGTGAACAATCCCAAGCAGCCGTTTTCCCGGCAGAATTATGTCGCGACGCTCGGCGGTCCCGTC
>JASHRE010000735.1 GCA_030037515.1 Candidatus Sulfotelmatobacter sp. | reverse complement strand
ATCCAGTGCCACGGCCTTAAGAGCTGAAGCCTTCGCCTGTGAAAGCAATTGTGCAGTCGGACCCATTTCGTATAACGACATCAAAGTGTAGGTGTCTGCCAGGCCCGCGTAAGCCAGCACAAAGTGTGGGTCCTTGTTGATCGCGTCGTTGAAGTACTCAACCGCCCTGGGAAAATCTTCCATACTTCGCCGATTCCAGGCATAGCGGCCGCGCAGATAATCGTCAAAGGCCTCGGGATTCGTCGTCTGCTCCCGGGCAAGTTTTGCCCATTGGCCGCGGTTCAGGTTAATTTGGATCTTATCCGCAATCGTGGCAGCGATGTCACGCTGCACACTGAGGATATCTTGAAGCTGGACCTCATAGTTCTGTGCCCAGACGTGGGTTTGATCGCTGACTTGAATGAGCTGCGCCGAGACGCGAGCCTGATCTCCTTCCTGGCGGACGCTGCCCTCCAGAATGTAATTGACTCCGAGCTCGCGGCCAATCTGGGTAACGTCTTCGTGTGTATCTTTGTACTTCATCGCCGAGGTACGGGCGATCACTCCCAACGTGCGCGAATTCAAACGCCCCAAGTCAGTGATAATTTCCTCGGTGAGTCCATCGGTGAAGTACTCACGTGACGCGTCCCTAGTGAGATTCACAAAGGGCAGTACGGCGAGCATGATGCGAGAAGCTTCGGGCGCGGGGCGTGGCACTCGCCATCTGACATAAGCCACCCCGACAACGGCGAGGACTACACCGAGCACAGCCCACAGCCGGTTCCGGCCTGGCCGAGTACCGTATCCAGAATTCGCGGTAGAAGTTTTAGTTTCTGGCGGGGAGCCTGCCTCTCCTCTGCGGGTGGGAACCCCGCTCGCGTCGTTCTCGGAGACATAAGAAGAGAAGCCGTTTCGTGGATGCCCGTGTAGCCAATTGTCCAGTTCCTTGGTGTAAGCAAAAACTGTCCCGCCTTTTTCCCCCGGGACGCGGTGCACCGGCAGCCCCCGGTCCTTTTCCCAGCGCTGCACCGAGCGAACATCGCGTCGCAGGTACGCCGCAATCGCCTTCCAGGAATCGAGCCGCTCATTCTCTTTCGCGCTTTGCCCACCTGAGTCCACGCCACTGCTCCCCGGGGCGTCATATACCGCGCTTTGTCGTCACATGCCGTGCCTTGTCACTTGCAGCCCAGACCGTTTGTGCCTAAAAACTTTGAGGGACTGAAGTTCAGTTGTAGTTTCAGAGCCAGATGCTTAGGCTTGGCAAGCCGCAAGCGACTTGGCTCGCCAAACTACATGGTGGAGGGCGGACGTCAAGTCTGCTTCTGGATGGAGTCGGATCGCCCTCGCAATCTGGGAGATCTGTGTCCTCCGGAGCCGACCGGTAAAACGTGTGGCAAAGTATAGCAGATACACAGAAAATGCACGCGCTTTACCCCTCGCCCGTTGAACTTTCTCTTTCGGGCTGCGACGTGACTCGAGTCTGATTTGGGAATGACAGGTTCTCTCTCCGCTGGGTAAAAGGCTAAAGGACTGCAAGCGCCGAGCGGATTGATACTTGAAGTATGAAGTTGGGAATATCCCGAATCCGCTAGTTTCGCACCATCCCTTCTCGGCGAGTGAACGCTGATTTTACCAATCTCTTTCTTCGGAGGATCTCATGTTGACATCTCAAGTTCCTGGGCTGCTTACATTCGCACCAGTTCGAAGCAAGAACGCAGCTTCAATTTTTCCGAGTTTTTCTGCAATCGCCTGTCTAGCGGTTATGTTGGCGATTGTGACGCCAGGGATTTCCGCGGCGCAGACGTTCAAGAACCTGGTGAAATTCGACAGAACTAACGGCGAGGTGCCTTATGCCGGGCTGGCGCAGGGCACTGATGGCAATTTCTATGGGACGACCTACGACGGTGGCGCCGACGTCAGCTCAGGCATCAACGGAGGTACTGCGTTCAAAGTGACGGCTGCCGGTGTGCTGACCGTGCTCCATAACTTCGCTGAATCCAGCGATGACGCCGACGGTCCGCAAGGAACGCTGGTTCTCGCGACGAACGGCAACTTCTACGGCACGAGTGTCTTTGGCGGCACGAATCGCCATGGCACCGTCTTCGAGATGACTCCGGCGGGAGTGGTAACCGTCCTGCACAGTTTTTGCGACCTTACCAATTGCGAGGATGGAGCTTACCCTTATGCGGGAGTGATTCAAGGCACAGACGGCAACTTCTACGGCACGACCTATGAAGGTGGAACCACCGACGAGGGCACGGTTTTCAAGCTGACTCCGGCGGGCAAGCTAACCGTCCTGCACAGCTTCTGCGTTCCCGTGAAAGCCACCTGTCCCGATGGCTCCAACCCCTATGCGGGACTGGTGCAAGGCACGGACGGGAATTTCTACGGTGCCGCCTACAACGCTGGAGGCGACGAGGACGGAACGATCTTCAAAATTTCATCCTCCGGCACGTTCACGCTTTTGGACACGCTGAATGGGACCAACCAGTACTCCGCTTACGCCGCGCTCATCCAAGCCAACAGCGGAGAGCTCTACGGCGTAAGCCAGGGAGGTGGAACGTATGGGAATCACTCGTCGGGCACTGTCTTCGAGACCTCGACCGCAGGCAAACTGAGCACACTGTTCAGCTTCGATAACACCGACGGCAGAAATCCTGAAGGGCCGCTGGTGCAAGGCAACGACGGGAATTTCTATGGCACGGCCTACGACGGTGGGAATAACGACGATTGCAGTTATGGCTGCGGAACGTTGTTTAAGATTACTTCCGCCGGTAAGCTGACCACGCTCCATGACTTCATCGAAACCGACGGGTACGCCGTGCAGGCGGGGATGATGCAGTCCACCACCGGAGTTTTCTACGGGACGACCTCGGCGGGAGGGGACAACGCGTCGTTTTGCAACGACGGCAGCTGCGGCACCATCTACAGCCTCTCTATGGGACTGGCTCCCTTCGTGAGCCTCATCAAAAGCGTGGGACCAGAAGGATCGACCGTGCAGATTCTTGGACAAGGATTCACGGGGACAAAGAGCGTGGCCTTCGACGGCGTCGACACCAAGACTTTCAAAGTCGTCTCCGCAACTTACCTGACGGCAGTCGTGCCCGCCGATGCCAAGACGGGAGCGGTCGTGGTGACGACTCCTGCGGGAGCGTTAACCAGCAATCGGATCTTCCGCGTAACGCCGGAGATGACGAGTTTCACGCCGACCAGCGGCGAGGTGGGTACATCGGTCACGATTACAGGTACTGGTTTGTTGCAGACGACAACGGTCACGTTTGGAGGCGACAAGGCGACGACCTTCAAAGTCGTTTCGGATACGGAAGTGACGGCAGATGTCCCGACCGGCGCGAAGACGGGCAAGATCGCCATCGCGACTCCGGGCGGGAGCGCTAGCAGCGCAGACACTTTCACGGTAACGGATTGATGCTTCAGATCGGAACAAACTGCGAAGGCGGCCCTGGAGCTGTACAAGTAACTGTGTAAACGGCCATGGGAAAAGGAGAATGACTCATGGCTATCGACATGACGCTGATCGATCAACTGCTGAAGGACTATAAGCGCCCCGAGGAGATCATCGGGGAAAACGGGCTGCTCAAACAACTGACCAAGGCAGTGCTAGAGCGGGCACTGGAAGCCGAGATGAACGAGCATCTGGGCTATGAAAAGCACGATCCGGTGGGGCACCATCAGGGCAATCCACGCAACGGGAAAAGCCGGAAAACGTTGAAGGGTGAGTTTGGTGAGTTGGAGCTGGAGACTCGCGCGATCGCCAAGCTACCTTCGAGCCCAAGATCGTCGGGAAACGGCAGACGCACTGGACCGGCTTCGACGACAAGATCATCTCGATGTATGCGCGGGGTATGACGACGCGGGAGATCGAGGGTCACCGGGAAGAGATCTACGGGTTTCAGCCATGCTAATGTTCCCGCAACGGCATCGTCCTTACGCTTTAGCAAATACGCCAGTATGGCTCTGCGGTTCGTAGTGCCTGCGTTCATCACCGGCACCCACAGACCGTGAACCGACATCCACCAAGCAATCGTCTACTAAGTGCATGCCGTTCCGTTCAACAGCGATGGTGAACTGCTTCTTCGTCATGTCTCTCATTTTATTTTTTCTTGGTTGGTTGGTCTTTTCTCCAAATAGGATCGGCGCTTTCACGCCTGAATTTCTCGAAGCATTTTTCACAGAAAGTTTTCCAGTCGATAACGGCTATGACTTTGCCATCACATCCTTCGGTGCCGCACTTCAAAGGCGAGAAGAGTAATTTGTCGCCTTTGAAATATCGGCTGTTGGACTTTTCCCTGAATCGTGTCATCGGCGGCAGACTGAGGTCATCGGTTGATTTCCTTTTCAATCTCATCAATCAATCGCTGGTAGCCACCATTCGCCATCAGCGCTTGCGCATCGCTGAAAGAAATTCCCGACGATTGGTCGCAGGCTTTTCTTGGTTTGTTCGTCTTTCATGGAACATCCTAAGCAGCGGTCTACGATCTCACCGATTATGAGATAGCCACATTCGCAATATTTGTTTTTCGCGCAGCATTCAGCGCACAACGGCATGTCGTTAAAGATGCTGGTTGTCTCCGTGCCGCATACGCAGCAGGGAGATGTTTGTGCCGCAAGAAATTGCTTCTCTGTCATCTTTCTCATCTGGCCTCCAACCGTCTCCTATTCCCTGAGATGTGACGCACCCTATCCGACGATACAAAAATCCTTAGGACCGGTCTCACAAACCCGGGCGACTGATTGTGCCTGTTCGCTTTCGGACATCAACGGTTCGTGGGCGGACAGAATGATCTGCTTGCTTCCTCACCGATATTCGTTTTTTCTTTTGTAACCATGCGGTTAACTTCCAAACTCGATTGGCAAGAGTCTTGCTGTGACAAGGCCGGATCTGGGCTACGATTCCGCCCGGGTACCACAGGAGGGCGAAACCCGAGATGACTGGCCTGTTCCAAGAAGTTCGATATGCACTGCGGCAATTGTGCAAAAGCCCTGTATTCACCGCGGTGGCTGTTATCACCCTTGCCCTTGGTACCGGCGCCAATACTGCGATCTTTTCGGTTGTAAATTCGGTTCTGCTGCGCAACCTTCCGGTGAGGGATCCGCAGCAGCTCGTCTTCCTCACAAATCCTAATGAGCAGGGAATGGGGCAGGGCTTCGAAGATGGTGACCGAGATCTTCTCACCTATTGGGAGTTCCAGCAACTGGAAGGGAATAATCCAGTCTTCTCTGGCTTGCTCGCGTCTTCGAGCTTCGCTCAGTCACTTCCGATTGAAATGGAAGGCCTTGGCGAGAGCCAACAGCAATTGCCCGAGCACGTGAGCCTGGTGAGTGGCTCGTACTTTTCAGTTTTGGGTATCAATCCGATTCTCGGCAGGACATTCACCACCGAAGTCGACAAAGTACGCGATGCAAATCCTGTTGCGGTGATCAGCTATGGCTTCTGGCGAGACCATTTCGCAGGCAGCGCCGCGGCGCTTGGGCGCAACATCCGCATCCACGACACCTCTTTCGCCATCATCGGTGTCATGCCGCGCCAGTTTCGAGGCGAGACCGTTGGCGTTTCGCCTGAGATTTGGGTTCCGCTCAGCATGCAAGCGGAAATATATCCTGGCCGCGATTATCTTTCCCTCGAAACTCAGCCATTTCACAAGACCGAATGGTTGCATGCTATCGGACGATTGAAGCCGGGTGTCACGCTGGCGCAGGCGAAGGCGAGCATCAACGTGGAATTTCAGCAATTAATGGAATCTCAGACTGCTGGGATGTCGGCGGATAGGAAGAGACAATTCTTAAATCAGCATCTGGCGGTCGTCGAAGGCAGCCACGGCGCGTCGACGCTTCGTGAGGACTTCGGCAAACCGCTGGAGATTCTCATGGCAGTTGTGGCCCTGATCCTGCTGATCGCCTGCGCCAACATTGCGAACATGTTGCTGGCGCGCTCCGCCGCAAGGCAGAAAGAAATTACCGTACGCATCGCCATCGGTGCGGGCGCCTCCCGTCTTTTGCGCCAAGTGTTCACAGAGAGCATTCTGCTCTCTTTGATCGGAGGAGCAGTCGGTCTTGTCCTCGCGCGATGGGCCGACGTTGCCCTGCTTCACATGGTTTCAAGCGGCCCGAATCCAATTCCGCTGGATGTGAATCCCGACGCTAAAGTGTTCATGTTCACTTTTGGCATTTCCATGCTGACCGGCATCCTCTTTGGCTTAGCTCCGGGACTGCGTGCCGGTCGCCTCGACCTTAATTCGGTTTTGCGGGGAACTTCGCACACTGTGGCAGGAAATCAAACCCGCCTCGGCTGGGTGTCGGCGGGAAAAGCTCTGGTTGTTACACAAGTGGCCCTGTCGCTGCTGCTTCTCGTGGTCGCGGCATTGTTCGTGCGCAGTTTTCAGAGGCTCGCAGAAGTGCAGCTCGGTTTCGACCGTGACCATGTTTTGACCTTCAGCGTCAGCCCCATCTCGTACGGCTACAAGAAGGCCGAAATCCCGCAACTCTACAAGGACATGATCGAGCGTCTCGACTCCCTACCCGGCATTCGCAGTGCATCCCTGATCGACAATGGGCTTTTTTCCGCCATGGATTCAAGTTCTGGCGTTGATATCGAAGGAGAAAAGCCGAAGACAGGCGATGAGGCCGAGTCGCGCTGGGATCTGGTTGGCCCGAATTTCTTCTCCACTGCTGGCATTCCGATTCTCTACGGCCGCGAAATTGGACCCGAGGACTCCGGCAACGGTCAGCGCGTAGGAGTAGTCAATGAGGAGTTCGTCCGCTACTACTTCGCTCAGGGTTCAAACCCGATCGGGAGGCGCGTCCACGTCCACACGACTTCGGGTGTCTGGGACTTTGTCATCGTCGGTGTGGCCGCCGACGCAAAGCAAAGGAGCGTGCGCGAAAAGCCGCGGCACCGGTTCTACGTGCCGTTCCTCAATCCGATCGGTGAAGCGGACTACGCCAGCATCATCGTTCGCACCATTGGCGATCCCGCATCGGTGGTATCCGCCCTTCGATCTACCGTGAAGCAGACGGCGACGAGCCTGCCGCCGATTGAAGTCAGGACGATGAAAGAGATCGTCAGTCAGACGCTCGGCACCGATCGAATGATCACGCAGCTCTCGTTCGCGTTCGGCGTGCTTGCCATCGTGCTGGTTTGCACTGGGCTCTACGGAATCATGGCTTACGTCGTATCCGGGCGCATCAATGAAATCGGAATTCGCATGGCGCTGGGGGCCCAGCGAGGCAAGGTACTTTGGCTGATTTTACAGGAGTCGCTGCTCTTGGTTCTCATCGGCGTCGTGCTCGCATTGCCAGTCGTGTTTGCCGCAGGAAAGTGGATTTCAAGTCTGCTTTACGGCGTTCACGCGGCCGACCCTGCTGCGCTTGCTTTGGCCGCAATACTGATGTTTGTGGTTGGCATGTGTGCATGCTATGTACCGGCGCGGCGCGCGATGAAGGTCGACCCCATGGTGGCGCTACGATACGAGTAATCCATCATAAATACGTGAGCAAGATTTGCATGCAGCCTAGGCGAACCATGCCGAAAAAGTTCTCGACGCGGTACTCCCAGCGGATTACCAGCCGACGAAAGTGATGCAGCCAAGCAAAAAGTCGTTCGACTCGCCAACGTCTGCAGTAGCGGCGCGACGGAGGACCATCCCGCGTCGGGCTTCGGCGCACGCCGCGATGCGGTGCAATCAACTCGATGCCGCAGCGCTCGACCAAGTCACGGTCCAAACGGTCACTGTCATAGGCTTTGTCGCCGATCAGCTGCGCCGGGAGAGTGTCGAGGAAACTGTGCCCGAGGACCCCATCGACGAGTTGGCTCTCGTGCGGCGAGGCGCTTTCGATACTGACGGCGAGAGGAAGACTGTGATCATCGGCGAGAGCGGGGATTTTAGTCCCCTTGCCGCGTTTGGTGGGCCCGACCGCGAGGCCCCCTTTTTTGCTCCCGTGAAGGAGGCGTCGATGAAAGCCTCCCCCAGTTGCAGCTTCCCTTGGGCGTGCAGCGCTTCTGCCAGCACATGCAAGATGCACTCCAGCTTGCCTTCCTGCACCGACTGCTGAAAGCGGCGGTCGCAGGTCTGATACGGCGGATATCTCTTGGCTTCGCGCCACTGTGCTCCCGTACCCAAGACCCACAGAATTCCGTTGAGTACGGCCCGCGTGTCGCGCCACGGCCGACCCGCGACCGTCGGCACGCCGCTCCGGGCGCAAAATCGGTTCGACGAAGTTCCACTGGGCATCACTGAGTTCCCATCGGCCTTGCATTCCCTGTTCCGCCAGGCCTCGGTAAAACGTCTGCGCTTCTTCGGGATGTCCCAGTCGCTGCTCTCCGTAATCGCCCGTTTCAGTATCCACTAATGCAATTTGCTGGAAGCTCGGATGGTAATCCACTCCTATAATGATCATTGTTCGGCTCCTTTCTACCCGAGCCTTCATGGTTGGTTTGGCACCACCAAGCTTACTCGGGTCTAGAGGAGCCGGCATTGTTATGGAATCAATTATGTCCATATTGCGAAGGACAATAGGGAGTTCACCATGCGTCGAGAACGAGTGTTGAAGATCGTCTTGGTTGTGGTGGGATTGTTGTTTATAGCGGGAGTTATTCCGCTCACGATGTTTTTCTCGCGAGAACCTGCGGTGCCAATGATAATGAGCATCTACGTCGCGCTCGGAATTTTCTTGCTGCTGGCGGTGCGCGATCCAGTGGCGAACCGCAGCCTGATCGCCTTCGCCGGGTGGGCGAATCTTGCGCATGCTGCGGTAATGGCAGCGCAGGAATACCGGAATGTCATCGAACGCCGAGAACTCGCAGGAGTGGTTGTGTTCGCAATCGTCGGCGCGGTGCTGGTCTTGCTGGCTCCAGCAAAGCAGTCAGTCGAGAAAGCCTCCGCTGTTGTGGCATAGCTTCCCCGCTTGGAAACTGCGACACCACTTCATGGCGTCGCGGCGGACCTCCGCGAAGTCTAAAGGTGGCGTACGGTCCGATGCGTGAGCCGCGATGATCAAATACGCGCCTTGCGACGTGGTGTTCCGCTTTGCGGAAACTTCTGCGAGTTCCGGGTTTGTCGCGAACAGGTCTGAAGCCTGCTTCTCAGTTATCGCTGCTGTGCGGACGACGTGGACTGCGTCCACAACGGCATCGGGGCGATCCGAAGGGATGTCGTTGACCGCTTCCCAACACCATGATGCGCCTGCCGCGAGTGGAGAGACGCGCCAAGCGCATCTGGAGATCATCGACCCAAATGCGTTGAAAAGCCTCGAAATCCTGCTGGCTGAGACCACTATTCAGTGTTGCATCGGTGTTCTCAGCAGCCGTCAGTACCAGGAGAGGCTTGTCGCTGATGTGGTCTGCAGCTCGCGCTTGCTTACAGCTCGGCTCTCCCAAACACCTTTCGGCTGATAATTTGTCGAGGCTATTGCGTTCACTGATTGTTGCAGCCCGCTGGTTTGCTCCCCTCTTTTACAAGGGCTTTTGACACTCTGCCTAGCCGCTCGGATCTCTTTCGCGACCGGGAGTCTGCTACCGAGCGCTCCGGCGCCACCCGGACAGGACTTTCACCTGCTAGAACAATGCGCTTCCAGGACGCTCCATGGCTAAGTTATAAGGCCCAAATAACTTATGGGCATGCAGAGGTTTATGTTCCCGTACGGGAATAATCGGCCATGATTGGGCATTATATTGGCACATTATTACCGTACGGGAATATTTAATTGATTTTGGCCTGATAAGTGGCATAATATTCCCGTACGGTAACTTTCAGCGGAGTGGCGTTGAAATACACGGCTACAGAGATCGGCGCACTGGTCCGGCAAACGCGCAAGCGCCTCGGCGTTACCCAGAAGGATCTGGCCCTGACCGCCGGGACGGGGCTGCGCTTCGTCATCGATCTCGAAAAGGGCAAGGAAACCTGTGAGCTCGGCAAGTCGCTCCGCATTCTGCAGACGCTCGGCATTACGGTGACGCTGACGCCGCCGGCGGGAGAGGCGTAAGCCATGGCCAGAACGCTCGACGTTTATGTGGGCGACGACATCGCGGGCCAGCTGGTCCAGGATGATGGCGGCCAGATGCTCTTCACCTACGCGGAAGGCTGGCTCAAAAGACAAGGCTCCGTGCCTCTCTCGCAATCGCTGCCGCTTCGGCCGGAACCGTTCAAGGGAAAGGAATGCCGCGGTTTCTTCGGCGGCATTCTGCCCGAGCAAGAGAAGCGGGAGATCATCGCTCGCAATCTCGGGATCAGCGCGCACAACGACTACGCGATGCTGGAGCGCATCGGCGGCGAATGCGCGGGCGCGGTCACTTTCGTCCCCGCCGGCGGCGCGCCGCCGGAGAAAAACTACGACTATCGCAAACTCACGGACGCGGAACTGGCCGACATCCTGCGGGAGTTGCCGAAGCGTCCGCTTCTCGCGGGCGACAAGGGCATCAGGCTGTCGCTCGCCGGCGCGCAGGACAAAGTCGCCGTGCGCATCGAGGGCGGCGAGGTTTCCGTGCCGCTCGGCGGAGCGCCGAGCACGCACATTCTGAAGCCCGCCGTCGAGCGTTTCGAGGGTGTCGTCTTCAACGAGGCACTCTGCATGAAGCTGTCCGCGGCGGCCGGCCTGCCGGCGGCGGCGGTCGAGATACGCACCGTCGACGGCATCGATTTCCTCGTCGTCGAGCGCTATGACCGCCTTCACGGCAAATCGGCCGATGGCAAGCCGACGTTAGGGCGCCTCCATCAGGAGGATTTCTGCCAGGCGCTCGGCTTCGTCTCCGAAATGAAATACCAGGTTGAGGGCGGGCCGTCGCTCAAGCAGTGTTTCGGGCTGCTGCGCGACGTATCGAGCACGCCGGTCATCGATCTCGCCCGCCTTGTGGACGCGGTGATCTTCAACTACCTGGTGGGCAATAACGACGCGCACGGCAAGAATTATTCGCTGCTCTACAAGCCGTTCGAAAAGGGCGGGCGCGAGACAAGATTCTCGCCCCTCTACGACATCGTCAGCACGGTCTATTACCCCGATCTCAGCCGCGACATGGCGATGAAGATCGGAAAGGAATATTCGTCCGAGAGGATCACCGCGAAAGATTTCGAGCAGCTGGCGGAGGAGGCGGGCCTCGGCAAGCCCCTGGTCCGCCGCCGCGTCCCGGAGTTGGCAAACACTGTCATTCAATCGCTCACAAAAGTTCAGATCGTCAACGTGACCGCCGAAAAGGTGGCGGCGCTGATACGCGAGCGCTGCGAGAAAGCACGGAGTTTCGCCTGAGGGCGAAACGGTCGCGATTGGAGAAAAGAATTTGTCGTTCAGGGGCCTTTTCATAGGCATCGACCGTTACGCTTCGCCAGGAATCGACTGGCTAAGCTGCCCCCGTCGCGACGCCACGGCTTTACATAGTCTCTTTACCGATTCGATGGGCGGCGAAACTGTGCTGCTCACGGACGAGCAGGCAACTTCGGCCGCGATCGCGGAAGAGTTTAGAAAACTCACGGCGACCGCGCCGGATGATGTAGCCGTCATCGCTTTTTCGGGCCACGGATCGGAGACGCATGAGATCGTGAGCTGCGACACCGATCCATACGATGTCGCAGGGACATCAATTCCGCTTGCCACCCTTGGCGAGTGGTGCGCACGAATTCCCTGCCGTCGGCTTCTTGTGACACTCGATTGCTGCTTTTCCGGCGGAATGGGCGCAAAGGCGTTGCAG
>JASHRE010000734.1 GCA_030037515.1 Candidatus Sulfotelmatobacter sp. | reverse complement strand
AGAGCTAATGGAAGCTCTTTTTGACGGAACCTCTCCTCCGAATCTGAATAGTCGTAGGTCTCGCCGCACCTCCGAAAATCAATCATCAACGGGTACGACATCCAGTATTCCACGCTTCTTGCTATTTTTCCCTTCTCACCAAGATAGGTAAGAACGTGAACCGCGGCACAACCGTCCGTTCTACAGTCCACAACGATATAAAGCTGCGTAGACGGATCGATCTCCGCCATCGCATGTCTTTCAGTGTTGTTGTGACGGTACTTCAAAACCGTACCTCCCCAACGTCTCGCCGCCCGCTGGAGTTTTAACGAAGGAAAGAAACTGTTGAGCCGTCTCCTTATTCTTCGAGGAAGCGAGAATCACGCAGGCCTGCTCGATGGGCGGATATTCGTTTGTCGGAATCTCTTGGTAACGGCCTTTATCTTTCATGTTCGGAGACAAAGCCAGCGAGAGGGCCACAATGCCCACGTCAGCAGACGCAGAGACCACGAACGACGCCGTTTGCGAAATGTTCTCTCCGAGAACTAGTTTGTCTTTGACCTTGTCATAGATGCCTTCCTTTTGCATCGCGGCGACGGCGGCCTGCCCGTAAGGAGCGTGCAGTGGATTGGCAACGGCAATCTTCTTGATCTTGGGGTTTAGAAGAGACTGCAAGCCAGAACTCAAATCGAGCGTGGAATCTTTGGGAACCCAGATCACAATTTTGCCTTTGGCGTACTGATAGTAGCTTCTGGGCACGGTGAGTCCTGCCGCCTCCAATTTCTTCGCATAGTCGAGGTTTGCAGAGAAGAACATATCGAAGGGTGCACCGTTTTGAAGCTGTTGGAAGAAGTTGCCCGACGAACCATAAATCAGCTTCACATTCTTGCCCGTCGCCTTCTGGAATTGTTCACCGATGTCCTGCATTGCAAACCGAAGGTCGGCAGCGGCTGCAATGGTGATTTCTTGTGCGAAGGTTAATCGGCAGGAGGCGAGCGCCAAGCACACAAGCAGAAGAGGTCTTCGGATATTCATATGTTCTCTCCCAGCGTCTATAATGGATTCATGCCAATTTCAGCCAGAAACAAGCTCCGCGGAACAATTGAGGAAGTCGAGTTGGGCGATGTCATGGCCCATGTTGTTGTCCGAGTGGGCGAAAATCTCATCGAAAGCGCCATTACTCGGCGCAGCGCCGACGAGTTGAAACTGAAAAAAGGAGACACGGTTTTCGCCGTCATAAAAGCTACGGAAGTGATGATTCAGAAGGACTGAGACTCATTGCACTTGCACGATCTTCAGCGTGGTGACCGCTTCACCCATCGAGCCATTCTCTTCTCATCCGGAATAACAATTCTGTAGGGGCTTTCTTTCGCATCGAGCGGCTTCCCGTTCTGCGAAAAGGCGAGCACAACTTGCTTATCGCTAAAGTCCGAGTCGATCTCAGGCAGAGCGATCACCACGCGATAACCATCGGCGGCTTCAACGGCTTCAACCAGCAAACACCAAGCCATGCGCTTGCCTCTCAATGAATGCCCGAACTCAACTCCTGCTTTCTCCAGCAGAGATTTGAGCGCCACGCCCTCCGTACCTGACCGGGACATCTGAGTCATGCGAAGCCGGGATTGTGAGACCGACGCGAGGCAAGGATTCGATATCCGACTTCGTCAAGACGATTTGTTTCCCGCCCTCGACTTGAATCATGAGTCGCTGGCACTGAGCCACTACCGCGCTAAGCACCAGACCGATGAGCAGGTGAGGAAATAAGTGTTTCTTCATGCTTTTAGACCCGCAAGATCATCACTTCCGTGGCTTTTATGAGCGCGGCGGCTGTCTGGCCTCGCTTAAGGTGCATTTCTCTGGCAGATCGTGCCGTGATGATCGACGTGACGTGCTGACCACCGATTGAAATCCTGACCTCAGCCACCAAGCCACTAATCTGCACGGACTCAATTCGTCCCACGAGCTGATTACGACCACTCACGCGCCGAATTTCTTCTTTGCGTTGCGCCTCGGTCTTGCCACGGGTTCTGAAAAGCAATCTGTCAACTTCGCTCTCCGGGATACGATGATGCCCTCCCGCAGTCTGAACGCTACGAATCTTCTTCTTGTAAATCCACTGCTTAATTGTCGGAAAACTGATCCCGAGTTGCAAAGCCGCGTCCCGAACTTTCAGCGGTCCCTCAATATTTCCTTCGGATTTGCGGTTCTTCTTCATCAGGACGTAATTCCAGCGACAACGAAGTTGACGCTCAACTCAGTTGAATCCGCTCCAAGTATAGCCCAGGAGGCTCATTGCTAGATGTAGTAAATCGTATAGTTATAGACATAATAATCGTATCTAATGTACACTCGCGACTTCTGTCCAGACGATTCATTTTTCGAGGCCGAAATGCGCAAGGCTCGCTTATTTACCGCAGTGGTTGGTTTCTTGCTTTCGTCATCCTTGACGTTTGCTCAACAGAGTGCGCCTGCTCAGCGGAGTACGCCCGACCCCTGCACGAGCGGCCGCGAGTTCGCCACCACCGATTGCACGCTGACCTGGCACGGCATCACGCTATACGGTGCGTATGACGCCGGCGTCGGCTGGGTCAGTCACGGCTTGCCGGAAAACGGCTATAACTATGAAGGTGCGTCTCTTGTGAACCGGAACGGCTATGAACATCGGTTCCTCATTGCACCCAACAACCTCTCGCAGACGGGGCTAGGCATCAGGGGCAAGGAAGAGTTTCTGCATGGCTGGTCCGTCGTATTCAACGCTTCAAGTGGCATCAATCCCCAGTCCGGCTTGTTCGCCAACGCGTCCGCCACCCAGACGATCAACAACGGCCTTCCCAGGAACGCCTATTCGTACGTAATCGACGGGGCGCGCGCGGGGCAAGTCTTCAATGACGAAATCTATGGCGGTATCTCGTCCACGCACTTCGGCACGCTGACCTTCGGTCGGCAGCGCGCCCTCGGTACTGATGCGATGCTGCTTTACGATCCCGTTTCCGGAGGCTACGCATTTTCCTACATCGGGTATAACGGCACGATGGCCGGCGGCGGCGATACCGAAGACAGCCGCTGGGACAGCGCCGTGAAGTATCGCCTCACCGTGGGCTCGGCCCATTTCGGCGCGATGTATAAATTCGCCGATGGTTCCGGTGGCTGCTACTCGGCCTCCGCAACCTGGACTGCCGCCACCTGCACGCCGGAATCGGCGCATAACAACGCCTATGGATTCAACCTGGGCGGAAGCGCCGGCAAATTCTCCGCCGACCTCGTCGCCCAACATTACAACCAGGCGATCAGCGTCTTGAACCCCCTGCTGGGTCCTCAGAGTCTGACGCAGCCATATCAGTCGACCACGAATAGCATCGATACAAACCCCATCACCGGGGCCAATCTGATCGACACGAACAACACCGTGTATGGCATCGTGACCGACAACTACGGCATTATGGGCGCGGCCAAGTATGCTTGGAACCCATTCAAGTTTTATGCCGGCTACGAATACATCTGGCAGAATAACCCCAAGAACCCGTTGGGAGTTGGCGCCTCAGGCCAGGGCGGTTACATCATGAGCGGGGTCGAAGACAACAATCTTGATTCAGAAAAGTTAGTGCAGATCTGGTGGACGGGCGTGAAGTACACCTACCGCAGCAAAACCGACTTCACTTTTGCCTGGTATCAACAGCGACAGAACACTTTCCGGGTTCCCCCGACCTGTGTACCCGGAAATTTCCGCAGTTCCTGCGCGGGCACGCTAGACGAGGGGTCGTTCTACGTAGATCATCATTTCACCCCCCGTTTCGACGGGTTTGTTGGAATTGCGTATTCCTGGGTGACCGGCGGTCTGGCCATCGCCATTCCTCATAGCCCCGGCGTCCCCTATTTCTATAACAACAACGCTGCTCCGGTAGTCGGCGGTCGTTTCGCCTTCTGATCGTCTCTGCACGGCGGGTTCAATACAGAGGCCTTAGCGTGGGCCATTGCGCGAATCACGGCAATCGGACCCGAATCGAGTGCCGCGGATTTGCTAAAGCGTTCGGTTTCCGCAACATGGGATTCACGTCCGAACGCCCGCCGAGTGCGGGTTTTTCTGATGGAGAATCTCTCGTTCCTGTTCGAACCCGACCAGTTGTTGTTCATTCATGGACAGGTGGGCAACTCGCGCGAGCGTTTCGTATTCGTTGACGGATGCAACGTCTCCAGTTTTATTGCCGCTTT
>JASHRE010000733.1 GCA_030037515.1 Candidatus Sulfotelmatobacter sp. | reverse complement strand
TCAAAATGCCACTTTGCGGCACAAAGCGTGAAATGGCCTGATTTCGGCAGTTACGAACGAAAGCGTGGTCTTGAGCCCAACAGAGAATCAGCTAGGAGTTACTGAGAAACTGCAATTTACTCAGATGGTGTTTTCGTTTACTGGCTAACTTCGCGAAATAGAACGGCGCTGCCGGTACCTGGGCCGCGCGCCATTACCACCCATTTTCCGTCCGGCGAATACTGCACGTACCCGCCCTCGCCAGTTGTGTAATGTGTAATCTGTTTCTCCGGTCCGCCTCCGAGCACTGGCAGAACCCATAAATTGTTCGCTCCGGATCGATGATCCTGAACCGCGACCGAAAGATTGTCCGCCATCCAGCTCATTCCGAACAGCCACACCGTCGAAGGCACGGGATATTCCGACTCCACCTGGCCTGTAGCCGTCGAGATCGTCAAGTAGACCCGGGCGCCATCCTTGCGCGCGACCGTAAAAAGGAGGTGTTTACCATCAGCAGAGACACAGGGAGAATCCACTGGCGGTTGTTCGGAGAGCTGAATGGGCGGACCCCCGGCCACCGGCATTTTGAACAGCGCTGCCTGCTTGCCGGTCGCCCGTCCAATGTAATAAACCGTATCGCCGGCCGCGGAACATGCTGGATCCGATTCTCCGTCTCCATTGGTCAGCTGCAATGGCGAACCCGCCTTCAGATCGAGCTTCCACAGGATCACGAATTAGGGCACCGGGGAAGGGTCTCAACTAGTTTGCTGTCTTCGGGGCGTTGTTGCGGAGGTCGTGAACCGTGTACCCGTCGGGCACTTTGAACAGATTTGGATCGGGCTCCGACCGGGACACTTCGTGGACGCGAACCACTTGGGTGCCTTCTCGCGGATCTTTTCGCGTGATGGCCAGATTCACCTGCAACTCTGGCGAATACCAGAATTCGCGTGTGATCGAGAGCACCTGGCTGTTGCCAATGACCCCTGCGTTGATGGTGATGGTTTCCCGCGTTCCAACAACGTTGATGCCGTCCATGACATCATTTCCAAGGCTCTCGCGGGCCAAACTGCGTTTGCCATCATCGAACGGTCCAACGGGCCTTAGCGTGAACGAGGTGGGAGCGAAATAACTGGTTACAGTGCAACTGCGGCTGGCCACGATGCAGATGGTTAGGGTATGGGTGATTGGGTCGGCAATCTTGAACCGAAAGCGTCGGGGTTCCTGGTCTGAATTGACCGGGACAGAATAGCGGCCCTCCCGATAGATGCGGCCTTGACCGTCCCGGGCGACCATTGCGAATAGATGCGTACTTACTACGCTGCCGTCCTCAAACGTACGCGTCCAGTCCGTCGTACTTCTGCCCGAAAAGGGCTGCCCCGGAAGCGGACGAACACTGATACCATCTACGAAATAGTGCGTGCCCCCGTCAGGACCGCGCATCAATTCTTCTGAATCTTGTGCGAAAAGGGAGGAAACGATCAGGAGAAACGCTGCCAGTAAGGTCCCCAGTTTCATAGATCACCTCACTCTGGACAGCTCCAAACTATAGCATGACAGGTGGCTGAACATCATGATTGGCGCTAGCTTAGCTAGAGATCCCTAATTTCACTTAAATTCCCCGGCCATCAGGGGGACTTGAGTGAAATGGCCTGGTTTCGTGAACCATCCAGACCTATCTTCCAGTTTGGCTTTCCACGTTAGGGATTACTTCGTGTTTGCTCGTCAACCGGGACTTAGCCGTCAAGTAGGCGTTTCCGGGGTTCCGGCTGTTCGTTGAAAAACCTATGCAGCCCGTCACGATTGCTCTGGTCAGCGGCAGTCGCCAAAGAAGGTCATCGTGAGGTGACGATAGTCCAGCATCATTTTCAAGTCCATGGATGCAAAAAACTTGTTGCCGACATTCGCCAAATTGGACGAGGAGCCTTTCACGTTGCGCAGGGTTACCGCAACACCCGGCGGAAGCTCAAAGCGAGCGAAACCGACCGGCTTGTTGAAGACATACCCCTTGGATTTTTCCTCTCCCTGGAATCCGCCAGACTTGACTTCACCTTTTTGAACCAGAGCGGAGCGCACGCCAGGCATGTCCAGTGCGCCTTCGTAAAGGGTGATGGAGCCGCTGGAGCCGGTGTCCAGAGTTGCGGAGACCACAGCGTCACCGAGACGCAACTGCGGGATCAGCGGCCAATTCTCGCCTTCCAGGAGTTGCATGGGGGCGCTCCACTTTGTACGGCAAAATTTGGTCGCAGCCGCCGCCGCCGAAGGACGATCGAGCAGGTAGAGCGTTCGCCTGGGATAGTCGACCAGGATGATTTTGTCCTGCAGGAAGCTATAACCAATGAAGGCGTCCACCCGGCGTCCGTACTTGCCGGAAAGAGCGCTTAGGTCGCTGGCGAGCGCGTCAAAGCTTCCGAATTTGCGTCCAGAGATCGCGAAGCGCTGGATGGTTGTTGGAAAGGCCGTGGACTGCTCGGTATTGCCGTAGCCAGACACCGGACCGCCTCCGGCGCGGTCGATCTTTAAGTGCAGTGCCTCGGCACGCTGGACGTCGATTATAGAAGGATCGACACCGGTATCGAACAGAATGTAGAGCGGCTCGCCATTCAACGTGGCGTCGATACCTATCTCGGATTGCGAGAAGTCAAACGGGACGCGAAGTGATTGCCCGAAAACGGTACCGCCACCGAGCCCGAATAGGGTCAGCAATACCGCGACACCAATACGTCTCATATCAGTGTGCAACTCCAACCAGAGAATACAGCATTCCGAAGCGACTGTGACTTGGCCATTCCGCAAGATGGACTCCAGCCCCAGGTCTTAACTTCCGAGTCGTCTACTCGGGAACCAGCCGTATTTGTCGTAATATCTCGATAGCGCTCAAAATCCCCGTCGTTCGGAAGACAAGCGTAGACGCCCGTTGGCGTCACCTATTACGTGGTGCGGTTATAGACAGTCCCTCTCAAACGCGGTAAAAAGTTTGGCGTATGAAATCCAGTGTGCCACGCGCCGGAAGTGAGCCAGCCCAAGAGAGAGGCCTATTGAGAGGTTTGGTCGATTCCGTGGTCGACCTTTCTTACTTCCCACTTTTCACGACTGTCGCCTCCTTCTTCGGTGCACTATTTCCGGCGATGATGGCAATTAGCCTCGTCCGCATTCTTCACCGAAGCCCGAGATTCGTCTGGACACCACTGGCAAATGGCTCTATGGCGGGTGCCTGCTTAGGGGTGCTTTGCGGTGCTCTCGGCACCACCGCTTACAAGGTTCTACATCCCGCCTGCGACCTCCACGTCTGTGTTGACCGTGCCTTTGAGTTCATGCAAACAGCACTTTTCTGGATGGCGCTGGCTACTGGAATCTCCGTCGGCGTGCTTACTATCTCGCCCTTTAAGGGCACATTGATCTATACATGGACACAGTTGTGACATCGCCTGATTGCGACAGTTACCCAGGAAAAGACGGGGACATCCTGCCTCCCGCCAAGGTTGATTATTTTTGCGTATTCTGACTTGGCGACAGATTTCTGTAGGGACGAAGAGGTCTCTGAGCAGTCTGAAAGTCTCCAGGAGCACCTAACGGATGACCGCTCACGACGATTCGTCTGCGGTTGATTTCGCTGCGGAACGCTGAGTCGAGGTAGAGATCCGGGATATCGGATGCCATAGTTAGCCTCGCCGCCGGCCCCAGATATAGTAATGCATCGCCGGCCACTCCGGAAGTTTCCTCATCCCAGGCCTTAAGAGCCACCTTTTTCACGGACTCTGTAACCTGCGGCGCAAAATGAAATTCGGTAAAGAAGGTGCATCCAAAAGCTTGCAGCCGAGGTTGCAACGTCGTGTTGCGGACTGGCGTTGCTAAAGCCGGTACCGGCCAGTCGTGGAGTGCTCCCTCGATTGCGGAGGAACAGGACTCTTCGTTGGACCCAATATAAGGCGTCACCAGGAAGAACGCCCGCGGATAATCGTGTTCGACCAGCTGTCCGATCGTACCCTAGTCATAGAAGTGAGAGCCCCCGTAAATGACCAAGGCCTTCTTATGCTTTGCCAGGATCTGCGACGTGATGAGATTCGC
>JASHRE010000732.1 GCA_030037515.1 Candidatus Sulfotelmatobacter sp. | reverse complement strand
GCGAGCAAATCTGCGCCATTTGCCCTTGAGGATTGCAGGTGACGACGATGTGGCGAATGTTCCGATGACGCTCGAGAGCGCGCTCGAGCAGGGCGACGCCCTCAGGGCTGTCGCCGGAACGGGAGAAGGAAATCCAGAGATATTGCCCCCCCGCACCATGGAAATCGTCGAAGTCGGTCAACAAGGTCGTGCTGGCCATGGCGCAGGCTTCGCATTGCCAACGCCGCCGCAGCAGGGGAACGAGCGCCCGACCGGCGTAATCAGACGTGCCCGCTCCGACCAGATAGACGGCCGGAGAAAGGCCGGAGCCGTTGCCCATGCCGGTGCGGTGAAGCATTTCACGGATGCCGGTCAGGTACCCCCGGCAGCGCTGGTACGTCTTGATCCACGTTTCCGGTTGCTGAGAGATTTCTCGTGGGGTGTGTTCGAGTCCACGCTTCGCTTTTTCCTGATCGGTCAAGTCGAGAATGTTGCGCAAGGGGTTCGCCACGCCGACTTCCCTCCCGTGAGGTCAAACGTAGTCTATTACAGAAGGTTGCGATTGAAAAGTATTCGAAAGAAAGCGAAAGCAGCGTTCGCAACCAAGCGTGGATGGGCGCTCAGGGAGCTCCGGGCGGCCCACGACGGAGCCAGCGTCGCTGATTCCCTGCGACGGGCAGCACAGCACACGAAGGAAAGCATAGTTTTACGGCTCTTGGGTCCCTTTGCATCCTTGGTGGATTAGCGGATGACGGGTCCGGTTTCTACGGATCCGAAGACAGACTCGGCACAACCGCAACATCGACGGTCGCGGGATCGTCGCGCAGCTTGATGTACAGCGTTTTCGCTTTGGGCACCGGAATGGTGAGCCCATCGGCCACAAAGCCTTCAGGGACCGTCACAGAGTTCGCAAAATCAGGGTCGGCGCTGACCGAATCGAGCAAGAAGAGCTTGTCGCCGGTGAGCGTACATTGTTTTTCCGGGCTGGTCACACAGCGATATCCCTTGAGTGTGGGAATACGGACGAGGTTGACTAGTGGCTGCCAATCGCCATCGAGGCCGTCGGCTGATACGGGACGGAATTTCAGGGGGCCGAACGCCGATGGTCCGAGCAATTTCATGGGATCAAGTACAGCAAACACGGTCTTGGAGTCCTGCAGCGTCAGATTGCCGTCGGCGAAACTGAGCAGCACGCGAAAAGATTCGTCGGCGGTCGCAACTTCAATTTTTTCGGTGGAAGGGAATGTTTCTGGCACTTGCGCCTTCAGAAAGAAGTTGAGACGACCATCCTGCGGAAGCTCATCCGCGCTGCCCAAGCGAACCATCGGAGGCGGGGCCGACTGATCGAGTTCAATGCTCTTGGTCATGATCGCGACTTTTGGACGCGGAGCCTCGACTTGGGCTTTGAGATCGAGCGTGCGCCCGTCCTTCAAGGTAATCCGAACCAGCAACGCATCGCCCGCGTGCAGCTTGGTAACAGAAGCTGCGTCGTGCATCACGAAGCGGAGTTCGTCCTGCTGGTTGGCGCGGGTCAGCGCGCCGGGATCGAAAGCAATCCCGTTTAACAACAGCGTCTTGACCTCATCGAGGCGCGTCCCTTTCAGCACGCCATCGGCATCAGCTTCATGAATTCCGAAGCTGTCGAGCCGCGCCGCTTCGGCATAGGTGTGCAGCGGAATCTCATCCGGCTCGTGCACGCCGAATTTGTGAATCAGCATGGTGACCGAACCGGCTTCGGCGTCTTCGAGCGGCACTTTGACCTCCAGTTCATCGCTCTTCGAAGTCTTCCAGGCCGCTTTCAGCCGTTTGCCATTTTCGCTGCGCAGGCTGACTTCGCTGACGCAGCAGGCGTCCGCCGACTCCACATGCAAGGTATCCTCACGGCCCACGATCAGCGCGCTGGCATCTTTTGAAGCAACGATCCACTGGCCGCTGCGCGCGACGCGCAGGCGATAGTGCGGGCCTTCAAAAGGCTGAAACCCCCAGTCGCCGCGGAGCACGCCGGTTATATCGTCGTTCAAGTCGGCGGATGGCAGAGGCTTGGTTTCGACCAGAAATCCTCCGTGGACCGCATCCGGCTTGACTGGCAGGTTGATGGCTCGGCCGGACTTGGTCTCTACGCGCAGGACAAAGTTGTGGGCCAGTTCCGTGGCGAACACCAGCGGAGCTCCGTCGGCGGGCAGCACGAACGAGGGCCTGCCCACGCAGAAAACTTCGGTGGGATCGACGGCACGTAGCGGCGGAACGGGAAACGGCCGGACCGGCGGAAGTCCGATGACAATGACCGACTTGGGATTGCGAAAGGAAGGCGGATTGTTGAGCCGCAGATTCAGCTCGTCCTGCTTGGGCAACGCGAGGGCGGGAATGTATTGAAACTGTGCGGTGTGCGTGGTGCCAAGAATGCGTACAACATCCACCACCGCTCCTACGTATGGACTGTAGTAACCGCCGCGCGCTGTGGGCGTGGAACTGATTTGCGCAAGCAAATCGCTAGGCGTTCCAGAGGTCAGGGCCGAGACCATGGTCTGGCTGTGAGCGTCGTCGAGCACAAGCTGATCGGTATTCTGCACCAGACAGGGAGCCTGCTGTGACGTGGGCTTGTCGAAGCATTGCTGGTCGAGCCGTATATTCAGACTGCGGGCCAGCATGGTGCTGTCAGCTTTCAGTTGCTCGGGATCGTTGGCGGAAATCTCACGGACAGCGTCGAGATATTCTTCCAAGCGGGCGCGGTCGAGGCTGGCCTGCTCTAGGTCTTGCGCAGCGCGCACGAACGCTCCAGGTTTGCCGCGAACCGCAGTGCGCAACGTGCTGAATGCGCCGCCCGTATCGGGCGCCAGAAATACCAGCGCCTCCTGGGCTTCCTCAGGAACGATGACGTAAATTCCTTCATCGTGAATGGGACGCGTCCAGGTTTCCACTCGCGTAAACCACGAGTCGGGCGGAGGATTCGTGATGCCCCGCAAAAATACGACGACCATCAGGTAGCGCACGGACTGGCTGTCGGGAAGATCGGGATGAATCCAGAGGCGATCGCCCACCTGCAAGTTCGGAACCTCGGCGATCGGCAGCGTGACTCCGGCGCGTTGCACGCGAACGTCGATTTTGGGCCCGATCAGGTCAAAGGCCGCGCTGTCGGCCGCGGCGGTACCGAGGAACAGAAACACGGAAAAGATCAGAGCGTAGAAGAAAAACTTGGGTCGATGCAGAAGTGAAGCACATCCGGTGGAACGCACTACTCCCTCCTACAACCGTATTTCCATCCACAACGATTCGCGTGCGGGAGCCAACAAGGGCTCGGTCAATTCTACGAGTGATTCGCGCGCAGAACCAGACTCTTGTGTGCCACCAGGAGGGACGCTCGACTTCGCCCCGAAGTTGCCCGAAGCGCTAGGGTTGCCTGTTGCCAGAAGGGATGCTCTGGCGAAGATTTGGCGGAACTTCGGGTTCGGCGGAGCCGTCGGTGCGGGCGTCGGAGGCGGCGAAGTTCAATCCGGTTTTGGTGTTGTGATCGATGGCCTGTCCGCGTCCCATAAACAGCGAAAAATCGCCGCGAACTTCGAGTTGATGGCCCATGCTGCTAAGGCGCTGACGCACCTCCGCCGGCACGCGATCTTCGATCAGAATTTTGCAGCCGATATTGAAGTTGCTGCGCACGGTAAAGCGCGCGGTCTCCAACGCGGCCTGCAGGTTCATGCCGTAATCCACAACATTGGAAACGAACTGCGCGTGCGCCAGCGGCTGGTTCGCGCCGCCCATGATGCCGAATCCGATGTGATCGTCGCCTTTTTCCATAAATGCCGGAATGATGGTGTGGAATGGGCGTTTGTGGCCAGCAAGCGCATCCGGCTGGGCAGGATCGAGCATGAAGAGTGCTCCACGATTCTGCAGTGCGAATCCCATTCCGCGCACCGTAATGCCCGAGCCGAAACTTGAAAAGTTGCTTTGAATCAGCGACACGATGTTGCCTTCCCTGTCGACAGCGGTGAGATATGTGGTGTCGCTTGAAGGGGGGACTCCGGCTTGCGTGTCGCAGTTTGCTTTTTGCGGATCGATGAGCTGCGACCGCTGTTTCGCATATTCCTTCGAGAGCAGTCCGCGGACTGGAACTTTCGCGAATCGGGGATCGGCGTTGTAGCGCGCCAGATCAGCGTAGGCCAGCTTCATCGCTTCAATTCTCTTATGCAGTTCTTCGCTGCTCAGCGGCCCAGTTTTGGACGGCTCGAATTGCTCCATGATGTTCAACATTTCCAACGCTGCCATGCCTTGGCCGTTCGGGGGCAACTCATACACTTTCCATCCGCGATACGTGGTCGAGATGGGCTCGACCCACTCGGCGGAAAAACCGGCCAGATCTTCAGCAGTTATGGTCCCGGAGAATTCGTGCGACGTCGCAAGAATCGCCTGCGCGATTTCGCCCTTGTAGAACGACTGCGGACCATCGGTAGCGACGAGGCGCAAGGCTTTGGCCACATCCGGATTTTTGAAGATTTCGCCCATTTGCGGAGCCTGATCGTGAGGCAGGAAAACGCGGCGGCTCTCGGGATCAGCTTTCAATTTGTCTTCGCTGGAACGCCAATCCATCGCGATCAATTCCTGCACGGCGAATCCATTTTCGGCGTAGAAAACTGCGGGCGTGAAAAGGTCTTTCCAGGCCGTGTGGCCAAAGCGCTGGTGCAACCTGTTCCAGCCCTCGACCGCGCCGGGAACGGTGACGGTGTCGATTCCCTCGCCCGGCATTTTGGTGATGCTTTTGGATTTCAGATAATCGATGGTTAGCGCTTTCGGCGCCCAGCCGCTGGCGTTCAGGCCATAAAGTTTGCCGGTCTTTGCCTCCCAGACGATGGCGAAAAGATCTCCGCCTATGCCGTTCATGTCCGGTTCCATCACGCCCAGCGTGGCATTGGCGGCAATTGCCGCATCGACCGCCGAACCACCGTGCGACAGGATCTCAGCTCCAGCCTGCGACGCGAGCACTTGGCTGGTGGCCACGATCCCGTAGGTTGAGATGACCATGGATCGTGCGTTGGTTCGATCTTGGGGAAAAGTCGCAGAGGTCAGAGTGGTCACGATACAGCAAAGCAGAATGGTTCGCATTATTCTTTTATCTCCGGATGGCACGGCATTCTCAGGCAGGAGCCAGTGCGTGTCAACACGACGACGGCCGGCACACGACGACGGCGGGCGCTGCCGAAGGCTGCACTTCCGTGTCGGTCCAAGTCCAGGAAGTGACGGTCGATTCAGGAACTCCCTGCATCTTAAGGGTTCCTTATTGAGCAATTGGGATGTCATTAGGGTTGAACAAAAAATACGCGCCAATGGAGGCTCTGCCCGCGCACCAATTGCCGATTGGCCGCGAATGGCAGTATGAGCCGAAGTGGGATGGTTTTCGCTGCCTCGCCTTTCGCGATCGCAAGCGGATCGATCTGATGTCGAAATCGAGCAAGCCGTTGACCCGCTATTTCCCCGAACTGGGGGAAGCGCTCGTCGCATTCAAAGCGCAGCAATTCGTGCTCGACGGCGAGATTGTGATTCCGATCAAGGGCAAGCTTTCTTTTGACGATCTGCTGATCGGAATCCATCCGGCGAATAGCCGGATTCAAAAGCTCAGCCGTTTGACGCCTTGCCTCTACCTGGTTTTTGATTTGCTGGTCGATGAGCCGGGAAAATCACTGGTGAACCTTCCGCTTGAGAAGCCCCGTAAAGAACTGGAAGCATTTGCAAGAAAGTTCCTGAAATCCAATCCAATTGTTCATTTACCGCCCGCGACGAGCGATCTGAACATGGCGCGCCGCTGGTTCAACGCAGGCGTTGGTCTCGATGGAGTGATCGCGAAACGCCGTGACCTGCCTCTCGCGCCGGGCGAACGCACGGGCATGCCGAAGATCGAAACTCAGCGCACCGCCGACTGCGTGGTGGGAGGTTTTCGCCATCTGGAAAAACAACCGCTGGTCGGATCGTTGCTGACTTGCTGAAATAACATCGGTCGCTGTTTGCGAAAGGGACGGGATGCAGGACTGGCACATTGGGGTTGGACCGTATCATTACCTTCTAACACGCACTGCCGTGCCATTGTGAAATACCGTCATGCCTGAAAAACTGGCACCAATGACCATGAAGAACCGAACTCGTCTCCGCAAACTGTGCTCCCGCGCGATCACAGAGAACGACCCGCACAGGCTCGCAATTTTGCTGATGGAGATCGATGACATTCTCTCCGAAGCTGTAGATGAAATAGCGGGCATGCTCAAAGATGTGGAGCAGGTACTCAAAAAGCGCGAACGGTCATCGCGAATTCACCTGGCGTGATCGGCGGAGGGTCCTGATTCGAAGGTCGCCTTGGCTAGGCCAGCCATTTCCCCGGAGTTCGCAGTCCGATTCCCCGCTTGTGCTCGCGCCCCTCTCGGGACACTTCACCATGCATGCGGTGGATGGTTTCGCGAAGCATCTCGCGAGAAGCGCTAATCTCTGCTCTTAGGTTGTTCATTTGCTGCCCCAGTCGCTCCATCTCAGCGATTCGGGCCCGCAAAGCGTCACAGGCTGAAAGCACCGACGCTGCTGTCTGCGGATGAGGCTGCTCAGCTGGCAGACAGGCCGCGACCCACGAACTAAGTTCCGCCTGGGTGGCAATAACCGAACCTTTCATTTTGCCGGAAGGGCGGCGGACGGGAAGACCGAGTTCGCGCTCGTAGCGTTGCACAGTGCGCACACCTTTGCCGAGATAGTTTGCAATATCCTTCCAGCCGCTAAGGATTTCAGACTGCACAACCTTTTCTCGAATGCGAAAGGGATCGTTTTCATCTGTCGAACTCTGAGTGTAGACCTTCCTTTTCAGTATTACTAGAATTCCGACGGAAAAATTACAAAAAACGAACAAGCGCCGAAGCATGGAACAATACAACTCTATGTCTGAGCAAGCCAGAAGTCACGACGTCGTCGTCCGGGGGATCA
Source organism: Candidatus Sulfotelmatobacter sp. (assembly GCA_030037515.1). Taxonomy (GTDB): domain Bacteria; phylum Acidobacteriota; class Terriglobia; order Terriglobales; family Acidobacteriaceae; genus Sulfotelmatobacter. The sequence goes on along the minus strand of JASHRE010000732.1, from coordinate 4,978 downwards.
TTTTGCTTGCTTTGCTTGCGCTCGGTTTCGTTCTTTCTCCAGGTCGCACCAAAAAAATCGACAGCGCAACTCCAACTGCCGATCGGCACCTTGGTTTGAGAACCCCACTTCTTTCGTTGCTTATGGAGACACGCGCTTCCACGATCCCGCCGATACCGGTCCCGCCAATCCGGCCGTGCGGGTTGCGCTCGAGCAGGCGATCGCCGCAGCGGACCCTAACTTCATCTGTTTTACCGGCGATATCGTTTACAACGGATATGGCGCCAACGATTGGAAGGTCTGGGATAACAAGACCAGCACCTGGCGCGAAAACGGGATACCTGTTTATCCCGCGTTAGGGAATCACGACCTACACGGGAAACAGGATATCGCTCTCGCAAATTATTTTCAGCGTTTCCCCGATCTGAATCACAGCCGGTATTACTCATTGCGCGCGTCAAATATGCTGACGTTCGTGCTCGACAGCTCGCTCGACAAGGCGTCGGGCCCGCAAGGAGCGTGGCCGGCCAGCAAGCTCGATCAGGTCCCGCCTGATGTTGATTTCGTTTTTGTCATGCTGCACCACCCGCCCTACACCGGTTCGTCCGATGCAAAGATGTTCGGCGGCGGTCATTCTTCCCGACCACAAGAACACCAGCTCGCCAAGGTGCTGGAACGGCGCCAGACCCAGGCACACTTTCGCATCCTCGTGTTCTCGGGGCGCACGCGTATCCCATCGACCGCGCGCCCGACGATCCCTTTCAGAGCCAGGAAATCAACCATCACTATTTGCTCGTTGAGGTGGACCATCAGCAGTTGAAGATCACGACGCAGTGCCTCGATCTCTCCAGTGGAAAGCCTGTGTGGACCGAGCCCGACACCGTCACGATTACGGTGCCCGCCGCTGCTGCAGCCAGCCGTTAACAGTCGTTCATCCTTATAAAAGGCCGTCCCCCAGCCGGCTCACCTGTCCTCAACTCCCCCTCTCATTCTGCCGATGCGCTCTCACAGGAGTGCACACGTCCCGCCCCGGGTTTGCAGTCCGGTTTCTGCGCTCATTTGCCGGTGCCGTAGATGGGCGTGATTGTTGACGATTTCGGAATGGGAACGTCGTCACTATGCGGCCTGCGCCAGTTTTCCCGTGGATGCTCGAAAAATCGACCGCTCGCTGGTTCGCGCGATGCTCCCATCGCCGCCTACATGATTGCAGTGGTCATGACCTTTGGCGCAAAGACCCGATCTCGGCGGGATCGCGGAGGGAACCGAAGCCGCCAGACCACTCGAACGTCTAACCGAGATGGGGTGCCAATTCGGGCAGGGATACCATTTCAGACAACCACTGGAATGGAAGGCAGCGTTGCCGTTGGTGCGCCCAATTCCGTTTTTAGCCTCCGATTCTTGCTTCGCGCAACTGCTTCACGGAGGTCTCGGAACTGACCGGGGAATAATAGACCTCTTTAAACGTGTACGACTTCACCTTTGATCCCACAACAGGAAGAATTTCAATGTGCCAGTGATAATCGTCGTCGATGGTTTTCCAATAGCCAAGCGTTTTCGATGGATGCTGGCTGCTCGGCGAGGTGTGCAGCACGAGATGAAAATCTTCCGTGATGGAGCGAACGCGCTGCAGCGTCCGGCGCAGCAGGGCAGCCAAATTCGGACGCAATGCCGGACGATTTTGTCCTCCGCGCTCGAATGACGATTCGTGGTAGCGGGGCAGAATCCAGGTTTCGTAAGGAACCCGCGGCGCGTAGGGTCCGATCGCAAGATAATCTCCGCGGGCTTCGATGACGCGCAGCGCCTGCCGCTCCTCCTGCTGAATAATGTCACAGAAAACGCAGCGTTCTTTGCTGAGGAAATATTCGCGACCGGCCCGTAATTCATAGAGCACGCGCCGCGGAACGAACATCGTCGCCGCCAACTGCGAGGTCGGATGGCCGAATTCCTGCCCCGCATTTTTGCCGTAATCCTTGAACAAGCTGATGTACTTGATCCGCGGGTCGCGCTTCAAATCGAGAATCCGTTCCGAGGCGAGGCAAAGAAACTGCCCGATTTCTTCATCGCTGGCATTCCAAAGATGCCGGTCGTGATTCGCATTCTCAACCAAAACTTCGTGCGCTCCGATCGAACGCATGCGATCGTAAATGCCGTCGCCGCGCCGCCCCGGATCGCCTTCGATGCGATACAACGGATTGGGATGCACGACCGCCCGAGCCGACCATGGCGCTCCCGGGCTGTTGGGCGCGACCGCGATCACTTGCGCCGAATCTCCGCAGAAAAGACATTCCGAAGAACTCTGCGCGCTGCTCCCCGGAAGATCATCTCCCGTGATCACCCACGAGCGCGTGATCGGATCTTTGCGGAGCTCCATAGCCGAAAAGGAGAACACCGGCGTCCAATTGAAGTCAACTGCCTGGGCATTGAAAGCCGCCACCGCTCGCGCCAAAGCGCGAACCACGGTTTGTTATAATCCGCCGAAGCCCTGCAGAATGACCGAGCCGTCCACTCCGCTCATGCGGCAATACGCCGCCGTCAAAAAAGATCACCCCAACGCCCTGCTGTTCTTCCGTCTAGGAGATTTCTACGAGCTTTTCTTCGAGGACGCCATCGTCGCGTCAAAAGAGCTGCAAATTACGCTCACTTCGCGCAACAAGGAAAAAGGCATTGCCGTGCCCATGTGCGGCGTTCCCTATCACGCCGCTGAAGGCTACATCGCCAAGCTCATTCGCAAAGGCTTTAAGGTCGCGATCTGCGAACAGATGGAAGATCCTCGCCTGGCGAAAAAGATCGTGCGCCGCGAAGTGACGCGAGTGGTCACGCCGGGGACGGCATCTGATTCGTCACTCGGCCCGGAGGAAAACAATTTTCTGGCTGCTCTGGCGCAAGTTGGCGATCGCGTCGGATTCGCGGCCCTGGATTTGTCGACCGGCGAATTTCGTGCCACCGAATTTGCCGGAGAAGGCGCCTTGCGCCGTGTGCAGGAAGAGCTGGAACAACTGCATCCGAAAGAACTGCTGTACGCGTCAGCCGCTCCTCTGTTTGAGTCGACGAAAACACCGCCTTCGCGGCCGGAGTCGAACCCAGCTTCTCACGACACTCGAGCGCGACTCGCCCCCTATGGTTCTCTTCAGTGCGCCGAAACGCCGCTCGAGGACTGGGTTTTCGCGCTCGATCATGCTATCCCGCTGCTCGAAAATCATTTTGGCGTGCTCTCGCTCGAAGGCTTCGGACTTGCCGACCGCCCAGCGGCTGCTTCCGCCGCGGGCGCGATCCTGCATTACGTGCGCTCGACGCAACGCGGGTCGCTCGACCATGTCGATCGAATCGGATGGTACGAACGCCAAAACTCGCTTGTGCTCGACGCGGTCACGGTCCGCAATCTCGAGTTGATCGAACCGCTTTTCGCCGGAACCGATCCCGGTGTCACCCTGCTGCGTTCGATCGACGCCGCGCTGACACCGATGGGCAAACGTCTGCTGCGCGCTTGGATGCTGCGTCCATCGCTGGATCCGGCCGAAATCACCGCGCGACTGGATGCCGTAGAGGCCGGAGTGAACGACACGGTTTCGCGTGAAGAACTCCGGCGTGCACTGAACGGAGTTCTTGATCTGGAGCGCCTGCTGAGCCGGGTAACGCTCGAAACCGCAAATCCGCGCGACGTGCTCGCGTTAGCCGCATCAGTGGCCAAGATTCCACTCGTCAGAGCTGCGGTCGGACGTCTGCGCTCGGAGCGCCTGCAAAGCCTGCACGGCTCCATCGATGAACTTCACGATTTGCGGGAACGAATCGCGAGAACGATCGTCCCCGAGCCCCCGCTCACGTTCGCCGACGGCGGTGTGATCGCGTCCGGAGTTGACCCGAATCTCGATGATCTGCGCGAGCTTTCGCGCAACAGTAAGCAAGTGCTGGCGCAGATCGAGCAGCGGGAACGCGGCCGCACGGGCATCGCGTCCTTGAAAATAAAGTTCAATTCCATCTTCGGCTACCACATCGAAGTCTCAAGGCCGAACCTGCATCTTGTTCCCAACGACTACGAAAGGAAACAGACGCTGGTCAATGCCGAGCGCTTCACCACGCCGGAACTGAAGGAGTACGAAGCTAAGATTCTCGACGCCCAGGAAAAAATCATCGACATCGAACGCCGGGTGTTCTCCGAACTGCGTTCAGTGATTGCCTCCGAGGCCAGGCGCATCCGGCAAACGGCACTGGCTCTGGCCCAAGTCGATCTGCTTGCGTCGCTGGCCCACAGTGCTGCGCTGCACGATTATTGCCGGCCAACCTTTATCGATTCCTCAGAAGGCGGCGAACTCGAGATCATGGAGGGCCGCCATCCCGTGATCGAGCGGCAGAGTGGCGATCGCTTCGTGCCCAACGATCTTTATCTTAATCGGACCACGCACCCAATTCTGCTGCTCACCGGACCGAACATGGGTGGCAAGTCGACATACCTGCGGCAAACGGCTCTGATCGTCATCCTCGCGCAAATGGGATCGTTCGTCCCGGCGCGCTCGGCGCGGTTGAGCATCATCGATCGCGTCTTCACCCGCATCGGCGCCAGCGACAATCTGGCCCGCGGACGTTCGACATTCATGGTCGAGATGACCGAAACAGCGGCCATCCTGCACACGGCCTCGCCGCGGTCGTTGATCTTGCTCGATGAAGTTGGCCGCGGCACCGCCACGTATGACGGCCTGGCCATCGCGTGGGCGGCCATCGAATATCTGCATTCGCGGGTGCGCGCGAAAACCCTCTTCGCTACGCACTATTTCGAACTCACCGGGTTGGCCGAGGAGCTTTCGGGAGTGAAAAATTATCACGTGTCCGTCAAGGAAACCGGCAGCGGAATCGTTTTTCTGCGCAAGGTCGAACCCGGCGCGGCCGATCGCAGTTATGGCATTGAAGTGGCCAAACTCGCCGGACTGCCCCAGGAAGTCGTTGCGCGAGCACGCGAAGTGTTGGCCGAGCATGAATTCGCCGAGCAGCAGGCCACGCAACATCT
>JASHRE010000731.1 GCA_030037515.1 Candidatus Sulfotelmatobacter sp. | reverse complement strand
CTGCACGGCTCCGTCGAGCACAGCAAGATTTGTGAATCCTTCCATCGACCATCGGAGTCTGCTCATAGTGGGTAAGGAGCACCGGAATGCATCTGGCTCTGGGCGCGGTCGTCGTAATTCTTGCAGGGTTGTTTGTGCTGGTTATCTCGCGCTGGAAGAATCGCAGCGATCAGCGCGAAGTGGAGAGGCATAGTATTACACCAGAGCAACTCCATGGGCTGTTGGCGTCAAATCAGGAGGTGCTTCTGGTTGACGTTCGCCAGCCGCTCGACCTGCTGGCCTATCCTGAAATCATTCCCCGCGCCCAGAGGATTCCTCCCAACGAAGTGATGGAAAAACCGTCGCTGATCCCACAAGAAAAGGATGTGGTTGTTTACTGTACCTGTCCAAGCGATAAGACCAGCCGGATGGTTTTACGGCGTGCCTTAAAACTTCACTTCTACCGGGTCAAGCTTCTCAAGGGCGGATTGGCGGCTTGGAAGGCAAAGGGATATCCCGTCGAGCCTTACAAGGAAGTTTTTCACCTCTACAATCCAAACTTGGCCCCACGCTCCGGGTGATCTTTGTCAATTTCGAGCTCTCCCGGCCTGCTGCAATCACGGAACCCGAGCGCAGAAACTGGCCGCGACCCGTTGAGAACATGGGAAGCTGAACTCCGATGCCTAGGTTGCCGTTGAACTGAAGTCTGAGCGGCGTGGCTATCGATCAGTTGTCCAATCGGTGATCCCAGCACTCCAACCCTTTGGATGAATCGCCCTTTCGCTCGAAACAGGCTCGCAGTGCCGATTGCGGGGCAGATCATCAATGCTCTGTATGTTTTGTGACGAAAGTGTCGGATGACTGACATCCTCACGCCTCCACTCTGGCGTGGGGGCCTTCCGTGACAAGCGCGACCACAAACCAACGCCGAGGTTGGACCGTCAAGTGCGACGACTCAGCGTGGATTCAACCGAGCTTTCCGATAACAATTCTGCGGCGACTTCGGCGCAGAAGCAGGGAATGGGAATCAACGCGTGAAAAACACAATAAGGACTGCGTTGCCTTCACTCGTGTTCTTGTTCTGCTGTCTGAGTTCGGCGGCTGCTGCAGATCCAGCTTCAACAAGCCTGACAAATATCTTTGCTCCTGAATCCACGCCGGCAAAGTTCATATTTTATCTGTGCTTTTTGTGCTGGCCATCACGGGAACCATATTCGCGGTTGTCTCTGCCCTGCTGGTCTATTCAATTTCCAAATTCCGTGCCACATCAGCGAATGCAACCAGCGAGCCAGCCCAGGTGTACGTAAGCACGCAGATCGAATTGGCCTGGACAATTATCCCAATTTTGACCGTGATCGTATTGTTCTTGGCGTCGTCACCGCTAACGAACTCCATATTCCGGTGAGCGACCCTGCTCATCCGAAGCCCACGTTCTTGCAGCTGCTTTCGGCCGATACCGACCACAGCTTTTGGGTGCCGGAACTGGCGGGCAAGACTGACCTCATTCCGAACCACCCAAACCGGATGTGGATGGATCCCGACCGCATGGGAATCTTTGTCGGTCAGTGCGCCCAGTATTGTGGAACCCAGCATGCCAAGATGCTTTTGCAGTGTGTCGGTTGATAGCCCGGAAGGCTTTGCGGAGTGGCATTTCTGGCTGTTCCTGATCGGTTTCCACATGACGTTCGACGTCATGCACATTCCCGGATTGTTCGGCATGCCGCGTCGCATTTACACCTACGAGCCCGGCCGCGGTTGGGACACGCTGAACCTGATCATCTCGATCGGTGCATTCATTCAGGCGATTGGAGTCCTGGTCTTCGTGTGGAATCTGGTCAGCTCTTACTTCAATGGAGCGGAGGCGGGGAACGATCCCTGGGATGCCTGGACGCTGGAGTGGTCTGCCAGTTCCCCGCCCGCCGGTCTGCCAGTTCCCCGCCCGCCTACAACTTCGCCACCATCCCAGTGGTTGCCAGCCGCCGTCCGTTGTGGGACCTGAAACATCCGGAAGATCCGGACAGCCAATATGAGTGAAGGCGGTAATCAATGAGCGCAGCAGCAATATCACTTGATAAAGTGCAGCGCCTTGGCATCTTCCACATCGTGGCAAGGTCGCGATGGCCTGCCTGATCATGGCCGAGTCTGCGATCTTTACGATTTTCGTTGTCGCCCACCTCTTCTATGCCGGCAAGAGCCTAACCGGGCCAACTCCGCGGGAAGTGGATACATCAACCAGCACCGAGGCACCTTTCAGCACTTCCGCCAGTCCCTCGCCCGTGATAGCGTTAACCCCGGTTTTGGGTGCTGCCGCTACGGCATCGTGTCCCTGCTCCAGAAGCTGGCTGACAAGCTTTGATCCGATGAGTCCAGTACCGCCGATCACTACGATTTTCATGATCATCTCCCTCCACCGTGTCGCCCGTGCCCACACCTCAGCAACTGTCCTAGCTGTTAGAGGAGACATAGTTGCATGACGGTTCTCGAATTTATAGGCGCTGGAGATCAATGAATCATGTTTTCGGTGTCAGGCATGTCAGGCAACCCGGGCAAGAAAATGTTCCAATTAAGTGGAACCTAAAATTGCTTTTGATACTCAAAGAAAACATCAGCGCAGGTGTTTATGAGGAATCGTTTCTACGGCATGATCGTTTTAGCGAGCCTGGTCGTTGCGGGAATGTCGCTTGCGAGCGGCGAGGCCTTCCCAGCCCTCCTGACAAAGCCACACGCTGCTGGGGCAGGCCAGATGCTCTCCGGCTCGGGTCTCCCCACGCTTCACGGCATTGTGGAGTCCGCTCGCAATCCCGATCTCCACTGGTCCGACTTTACTCCCTACAAAACGGAGGTCGCCAAACTTTACGAGTCGAACACTTATTCTCTGCTGTGGATTCAGAACGGCCAGGTGCGGCCCCAAGGGCTCGCCGTGATCGGGCTCTTGCAAAATGCCAACGCCAAAGGACTCGACCCCGAGGATTACGACGGCCCGCGATGGCAAGGCCGCCTCCTCAAGCTGGCAGAAAAGCCGTCCGAAGAAGAGTTGGTCTCATTCGACACCGCACTTACGGTCTCGGTGATGCGCTACATCCGAGCCGTTCACTGCGGACGCGTCAACCCTGAAGAATTCAAGTTTCAGCTCGACACGGAGGGAAAAAAACTCCCGCTGGCCGAATTCATTCAGAGCCAGGTCATGAATGCAGCCGATCCAGCCTCCGAAATCCAAAAGCTAG
>JASHRE010000730.1 GCA_030037515.1 Candidatus Sulfotelmatobacter sp. | reverse complement strand
GAAAAAGTTGTAACTCTCCGCGCGGAAGCGCAGGTTGACTCGTTCAGAAATGTTCAGAGATTTCTGCAGGAGCATATCCCAGTTGTTCACTCCGGGTCCGTAAAAGTGGTTGCGTCCAAGATTGCCCGCACCACCCCAGGCAGGATCGGAGAACAATCCGACATTGGGGCCGGTTTGCGTGCGTGAGTCACTAATCGGAACGAGCGTTCCAGCGGGGTTGTAATCCGGCCGTTGCTGTTGGCCAGTATGGGCGCTATCGACTGCGGTGAACATGTCATAAGGAAGTCCGTCCGAAAAGGTCGTAATACCAGCGATTTCCCACCCCTGGAAGGCCTTGCCCGCGAAGCCGTCCCCAAGATGATCACGCCCGCGCCCGAGCGGAAGCGCCCACGAATAGTTAAGCACGAGCCGTTGGGGTACGTCGATGTCGGCGTTGCCGCGCTCGGCCGCGAGATCAAGAGAATTACGTGGAAATTCTTCGTTGTCTGCCGTGGGAGTCAGCGGGTCGGAGAAATTGTCAAGCGCATGCGCCCAAGTATAGGCCGCCTGAACCGCGAGTCCGTTTGACATGCGCTTGGTCAAGTTCGCTTGCAAAGCATCATAAATCGAGGAACCCGCATTGTTGAAAAACTCGGCGTGCAGAAAGGCATTGTTGTTGACTGCATCGAAAGGCAAACTTCCCGACTCGGCCCCAAACCAGAGGTTGTCAAATTGCAGAGTAGCTTGTTCAGATCCAGCGGCGCGATCTGGTCGCCTCTGACGGTGACGGTTTCTGGGCGGGCGCTGGGCAGGAGCCTCGGGTTGAGGTTCTGGACCTGTCCGACGGCAAGTTCCAGGTGAGAATACTCGACGGTCTTGAATCCCGAACGCTCCACCGCAACGTCATAAACCCCGGGAGGGAGGCTGGTGATTCGGTAACTTCCAGAGCTGTCGGTCGCACTGGTGCGCGACAAGTTGGTTGCGAGGTTTGTGGGCTCTCACTGTGGCGTTTGCCACGACGGCAGCGCTACTGTCCATCACAGTACCGGTGATCGTTGCGGTCTGGGCGGGGGCAGATTGCAGGAAGAAACAGAGCAGAAGCACAAGACCAACGCCGAAGCAGAAACGCGTTCCATGGCGGTACCTCTACGGCGGGCCTATACTTTACAGCTGATTTGATAGACCCAGCCAAACGATGGTTCCCCTGTTGGTCTCCGGACATCGAGCCACGACTGGACCCATAGTCCGCCGGGGTGAACTGCTTGAGGCCTGGAACCAAGTTCTTGTGTTCCGCGCCTGAGCGAAATCGAGCCGGACTTCCGCCTGGCCTAGCGCGGCCGGCGGAATCGTCTCAAGCTCAAGGCATTGCTAGCTGGTTTTGAACATCTCGCGAAGCTCAGTGGGAACCAATGTTATAGTCCGCGTTCTTTGTGGTACAGGAAATAAGTGTAGGCGTCTTGCGCCTCGCTGGGACTGGAAAATTCCAGATCGAGAAACTTTTCGCTAGTCTTCAAATCGACTGCCGGATAGGTTCGTCTGGCAGTGGTTCGTTCTGGACTCTTGACGCTTTGTGGAAATCCGTTCGGATTCGCAGGCTGAATGGAGAGCGACCATCGCTGCTGTTTTCCCCAAGACAACATCCTAATATCGAGATCCCCAATATCCTGATACGGCAGGATGGTGATGATCTCGGTTCCGGACATGCTGCCGTCGCCGCCCGTCCAAGTCTGTCGCACCCAAGCGCTGGAACCCATTTCGGTGATCGTGACATGGACGATTCCCTCACTGCCTGCGGCTTCGGTGTGGGTCATCCAATTCCTGCTGACCGGCAATTTGACGCTTGGCAGCATCGCTCTCACTTTTGGAACCGCGCTTGCCGCCTGATTCACGCCCGGGGTCAAACGCGCCAGTTGCTGACCGAGATAGCTACCCTGCGTAGGCAGCCGCGACAGCTTGTCATAAAAACGGGCTACGTCCTGCATGGAGTTGCGCACCTGTTCCAAGTACTGCTGCACGGGAGCGGTTGCTTGAGTGGGATTACCGTTTACCAGGGAGGGGCGCAACTCGGTGACTACCGATCCCAACTGGTGATTCAGAATGTCGATCCTCGAAATCAGCCCATAGGGATCATCCCCGCGTCCCAGTTCCGAAACCGCGATCGGTCCCACAGGATAGGAAAAAGTTAATCTCCCCCACGCGTTTGCTCCGAAGAAACTTGTATACGCTCGCTCGAATTGCTGGTAAGCCGCAGTTTGCTCCATCACTGCTTTGGAAGATGGCCCCTGGATAACTCCCCAGCGGACATAAGCGAGGCCCAAGCTGGATGGCGAGACGTGCACGCTCTGCGAGTAAAGCCAGACCTGCCATTTTGCGTAGTCCGCACGAGCCGGGTCGCCATCAATGAGCTGCAGGGCATCCCCTTTGCACACATAATAGGAAGAGTATGAGGCATGGTGCTGTGCCCCGAGTGAAGCTTCCGTTTGGCCTAACGCCGCCCCACACAGAAACGTCCACAAAAACGCTAGGAAAAAAAGGCACATCGCAACTCACCCCTCCTGGCCGCCCAAGTGCATCGCTCTCGCCAGCCACCTAGGGGCTTAGCAATCTTGCTGAAAAAAATTCAATATCGGAAAGGCAAGGGTGTTTTTAGTCTCCCGCGGTGGGCACAGCAGCCAACCCACCCTTACCCACTTATCTTCCTCGAGACTGCTAAATTCTCAAGAACTAACTTCGTGCGTAAAGACAGTTCAGTGCGCTGCGCTTGCATTCGTCAGCGCAAGGACAGTTCCATTTTCAGCGTTGCTCTGAAACGTCTTCGTCCAATCCACGTCTTCCAGCCTCACCACGTGCAAGCTTCCGTCGGCCAGCCGGTAACTCAACTGCTCACCGTCCACCTGTAAGGACTTAGCCAGAGAGGTAGTGCCATTCTGTAGAACCAGCACATTCCGCGCCCCGCTCATTGTGGAAGCGCCCGAGGAGGCGGCACCTTTGTCCTCCGTGCTCGGGCTCGCCGGTGCCGGGACTTGCCGAGCAGCATAGCGGCCGGGCGCGGCATGCTCCCCCTGCGGCCAGTCCTCTGATGACGTCCCTCCGGCGGAGCGCCGTCCTCCACTGAACGGCTCAAGCGGAATCGCGACATCATCCATCAGCCGCAGCGTAAATCGCTCTTCGCCCTTCAGTGTGGGACGAGGCCCGCGCGCTGGCAATGTCAGCACTTTCACCGGCCAGAGCGGCGGCATCATCCATTCCACCAGATCGCGGGTGGCGTGCCCGTGCCCGATGATTTTTCCTTGCCGGTCCACTTTAAATCCGCTCGCGGCGATGATTTTTGCTGGTACCGGCACCTCACCGTCTGGCAAGCCGATGCGATCGAATTCCAACTTCAAATATCCTTTGCCGAAAAAATGTCCTGGGTCTTTGTCGGCCTCCAAGTGACCTCCCAGGTAGGCCCCGCGCGGAAGCGCGGCGCGGTCAAACAAAAGCACTGCGCTCAGAGAGCAGACCACGGGGTCGCCTACTTCGGCCGTCTTGGAGGAAAAATTTGGTTCGTTGAGAGTGCAACGTAACAAGGTTCCCGCGGGTAGGGTGACTTGATTGCTCTCATCTTGCGCCTTTGCGCCGGGAAAGACCGCCAGGATGGCCAGAGAGGAGAACATGCAGCAGAGAAAATTTCGGTGCACAGGAGGCCTCCGAGCTTAGAGCGGATAGCAAAGGTGGAGATGTTTGCGCGCTCGCGTTGCTGGTCGATTCGCCTGAGCTAAAATTCCTCTTTCATTCCAGCGCCAGTGATGATTTTCTGTTGTACGGCGCACCCTTCCGATGCGTGGGGAAATGCGCTCCTTAGAATTGGCATGGCTGCCTGCGGTCGGCCCAGTCACGGCACAGCGAACACTTACTCCGGAGCCGGGCTCATAAAACACCGCTGGCCGTGTTTTCAACGCCAAATCCTGTCGCGAGGCCTACAAAAGACATTCTCGTAAGCCCGCTCGGCGTAGTTGCAAATTGAGAGAACTACAACAGGTAGCCACCCGAGCCCAATCGGAAGCCCATTTTGTCCGGCCGGTTTGCGCAGCGTAGCTAAGGCATTATTGCGTTGGAATAGGGTAAAAGCTGTATTTGCTCGCCCAAAGCGCCATGCCGGCGAGGCGGATCCGAATGCTGGCAGGAAGGCGTCTCGCCCCGCCGCCCTATCATTTCAATGGCATCACAAGTACGAACCATCCCTTGGGTGCCATGTTCGAGTAGACTGCGGTTGCTCGTGTGTTGATCTGTCCCTCCCTCAAAACCGATTTCCCGCTTGCCCGCAAACAGGCACAAACCGATTGTGATTTGGATCACACTCGCATGTGCGCCGAAATGTACCGCTTGCCCGCCTCGCCCATTAACGTAGGTTCAGGCACATCATGTGGGTCTTATTCAATAATGCTTGCAACCTCGAACTAGTTGTCGGCTGTTAGCAGGGCACGGAGCACCTGAATATGGTGAAGGAAGGAAGTGGGCAGCCAACCTCGACAGCCACATGGCAAACCCGGCAGGCGTATTGGATGCCGACCATCTGTCTTTTGGTCGGGATTGCCGTGGGTTACCTATTCCACGGTTCGGCGTCCCGCGCCTCTTCGCAAAACAAAAGCGCTGCCCCGCAAGCGGCGAACCCCGCGCCGATGCCGAGCCTGGACGAAATGAAGCGCATGGCTGATGTGAAAGCCGCCCCGCTGCTCGAAAAGCTCAAATCGAATCCCGAGAATGCAGACCTTCTCATCCAGACTGGGGAGCTGTACAAAGGTGCGCACCAGTTCAAAGATGCCGCCGGATACTATGACAAGGCCCTGAAGATCGATCCCAAGAACGCGTCCCTTCGCTCCGAGATGGCATCCTGCATGTACTACAGCGGCGACGTCGATGGAGCCATTTCGCAGCTTCGAGAGGCGCTTGGCTACGATCCCAAAAACGCGAATTCCCTTTTCAACCTCGGGATGATCGAGTGGCAAGGCAAGCAAGATACCAAAGGAGCACTTGCGGCGTGGCAGGAGCTGCTGAAAACGAATCCGCAGCTCGGCGCCGACCGCAGTGCTCAAGTAAACAGACTGATCGCTGAACTTAAAACGCAGGGCAAGAACTGATCTCAGACTCGGCTGGATTTGAGAAAAAGCAGATAAGGAGCATTGCAATGGCGGAAACAAAGCGAGACGCGCGAGCGACAGAATGGACCAGTTTGCATGCCTATACCCTTTCAGTCCTCTGCCTCCTGATCGGGGTCGTGATGGGCTGGCTTGTCCGCGGATCGCAAGCTCCTGTTGCTGCTTCAGCGGCGACTTCCGAGGCGACCTCCGAATCTGGAGCCAACGTCAACACTCAGGATCCAGCACCTCAGCAGCTTCAGCACATGGCGGACGTTCAGGCCGCGCCATTGATCCAGAAGCTCGAAATCGATCCTAACGATGCCGGTCTGCTTGCGGGCATTGGGAACATCTATTACGATGCCCACTCGTTTCCCACCGCAATCGACTATTACCGGCGGGCTTTGAAGCTGCAGCCCTCGAACGCCAGTGTCCGCACCGACATGGCTACGGCGTATTGGTACACTGGGGACTCGGATTCCGCGATCGCGGAACTTAAGACGTCTCTTTCCTACGAACCCAACAAGCCGAACACGTTGTTCAACCTCGGCGTGGTGGAGTGGCAAGGAAAATTGGATGTGAACGCGGCCGTCGAAGCTTGGCAAGAATTGCTCAAGACGAATCCAAACTATGAGAACAAGGACAGGGTGTTGCAGTTGATGGCAGAAGCCAAGAAACACACAGGCGTAAAGCCCGGGACACCAGCCAAGCCGCTGGCGCAGTAACGCACTGTTTCTCGAGTCATGGCTTCGAAGTTGTCTCCGCCAATAGCGGCTGTTGTGGCACTCCCGCCACACTCATCTTCTATCATTATCATTCAACGCTATTTTTGTGGCTCGGTGTGTGTAAATGTTTCTGGGTGCGCAATTCGCCAGCTGTCTACTTCCCGCTCCGCTTCATTAATTTCGTCTTGGTTCATGGATTTGCGCAAATCAGATAAGGCGGGAGAACTTTCTCTGATGGAGTTTTGCGCAAGCATTAGCCACTTGTAAGCGGAAACCCGGTCACCGCGGGATTCCTTGTTGCTTGCCAGCAACCGGGCTAAATGGAATTGTGCTGCCGGCATACCTTGATCCGCGGCCAACTGATAATAATACGTGGCGAGAGAGCGATCCGCAGGCGTACCCTTCCCGTCCTCATACATCGTACCGAGATCATATTGAGCACCCGCATGTCCCCGATCGGCTGCCGCAATGAACAAACCGAGTGCTTCCTGCATGTCAGGTGGAACGCCGCGGCCAAGCGCGTATAGCGTTGCCAATCCGAATTGTGCATCCGGCTGTCCTTGCTCGGCTGCCTGGCGATACCATTTCACCGCCTGCTCGTAATCTGGTTTGCCCTCCGCACCGTTGGCAAAGATGTTTCCCAACATCGCCTCTGCCGGAGCACTGCCCAGCTCGGCTGCCTTCTCGTAGTAGTAGATGGCCGAGCCGACGTTGGCGGGCGTACCATCCGGCGGATGCAGGTAAAACAATCCGAGATCCAACATCGCAGGGAGTACGTCCTCGGCTGCCGCTGCCATGAGCCAATGTCGGTACTCTTTGTAGTCTTGAGGCACTCCGTCCCCCCTGCGATACCTCAACGCCAGGTTGTACTGGGCTGTAGCATCGCCGGCTTCAGCGGCTCGCCGAAACCAGATCAAAGCCTGCGTCTGATCTTTCGGGATACCGATTCCGTCGGCGTACATCAAAGCCAGGTTCGTAGCCGCATCCAATGATCCTTGTTGCGTCGCCTTCTTGTACCACCCCAGGGCTTCGGCAGGTGCCGGTTGCTTCATGCCGATCCCCATCTCCGAAAAGATCCCCAATGACTCGTCGGCCGCCGTATATCCCCGATCTGCGGCTTCATGTAGCAGTCGGAGTGCTTCCAGGTCGTTTCTGTTGAGCAGAGTAGCCGCGTGGTAGGCAAGAGCCAGCGTGGTTTCTGCTTCAGGATCGCCAGCGCTCGCTCTGTCCTCCAAACTTTGCAAATCTTCAACGCGTAAGGCCTTCGCTTTGGCCTGAAGGCTATAGGCGCTCGTGTGCGACACTGCCCTGGGTGCGTCGATTGAAGGTTCGGACTTAAATCCTGGCGTGGTCTTCTCTGTAGTCTCCTTTTCTACCGATGCAGAACGCGGCATGGAATCAGCGGGAACAGATCTTGCCTGGGAAAATGAAATTTCAATCAGAACTTTGTTCCCCGCCGACCTCATGTCGAACTTCACCGGCTGCTTCAAATCGACCACGATCCGGGTGATCGGCGGATCAGACTGAAATAGGCCCGCTCGAAGATGCTGGACTGCTCCGTCATTGACCGAAATTCGGTCATTCCCTGCTTGCAGCCTGAATCCCGGGAAATCGAACACTAGACGATCAGGGTTTGTTAGTCGAGCTGTTTGTGGAACAGAAGGAGCGCCGAGAACGATCTCGATGGTAAGACCGTGCGGCTCGAGGTTATAATCCACCTTCTCAACCATCGGGGCCGGGGCTGAAGAAGCATCGATTGGAGAGTTGGGAGTTTGCGCCTGGGTCTCGACGCTTACCACGCAACAAAGGCACGTCAACGCCAAAATTCTTCCAGCGCACGTGTCAAAGCGTATCCCTTCAGTGCTTTCCCACCGGCATTTTGACGGTATTTAGCGCCGGGGTTACCGTCCCATCAGGATTGTGGCTGTAATTGTGGCAAGTCAGCGTGCAGGTGTTGGTGGCTCGACTGTAGGAGATGGGCGAACGGAAGAAGCTCGAACTGGCATTCTCTGCCACCACCTTCAAGTCAAAATTCACCATGCGTTCACCGGTAACATTCGAGGAATTCGGTCCCATGCCATGAGCGGTGTGGCACACTGAGCAAGAAAATCCAGCATTGACGTGCAACGCGTGCTTGCTGAAGCTTGCATTCGAAACAATGTTCGTCAGATCGTGGCACTTCGCGCAAAGCGAATAAGGCCCGCTCACACCCGGATCGGTAATCGGCGGGAGAAGATTGGTGATCGTGCTTCCTGGTCCCGCGGTCGGTGGAAGTCCTGGTGCAACCTGACTGAACTCATAACTCCGCTCCAGAATGTGCGAATATCTGGATCCATGCGGGCCATTAGGACCCGTACCGCCGAACTCCCGATTGTCGTCGCTGTTGTGGCAATCGCTGCAAAGAATGCGTGACGTCATGGCTCGCCCCTGCGTATGGCCGTCCAGATTCAACATGAATTTCCGCAGACTGGGCTGCGGTAGCGGGCTCTTGCTCTCATGCATCACCGGGTGGCTCGAGCTTGCTGTCACTCCGAACTGCATGATCACGTTCAGCGCGTCTCCGCCGTTACTGGTCCGCGCCGGAGCATAGCCATAGACGGCTAACGTCTGCTTGCCCGGACTCGTGCCGTGACAACGCAAACAAGTCTCATATTGATCGAGCGCCGGATTGACGGTGCTGGTGCCGTCAGTCGCGCTTACTCCAATCGCCCCATTCTGCGATGCGCGGATCGTAGTCGATGTAAACGAACTGGTCTGCATCGAGGAGTGCGGGTCGTGGCAGTCGACGCAAGTCGCGTGGCGGTCATTCTTCAGCACCACGCTTTCTTCGGTGCTGTGCTGGTTGCGTCCGGCTGGAAACGGGTGCCCGGTCTTGGCGAATTCGGCAAACACGTTGGGAATCGCAGGGGAAAGATTGGATCCGCCGTTGTGACAGCTGATGCAATTCTGCGTCACCGCATCCATGTTGGGGTTTTCTGGAGTTGGTCCAGAGAGCAACTGCGCTCCGCCGGGCGCGTTGTGCGATGCATGGCAGGAAAGGCAGGCGTTCTCATTCACGCTGCCATACGGACCGATTCCCTTGGCGTTTTTTGAAACCTTATGCACAGCCGACGCGTGGATGCTCTGTTTCCACTGCGTGAACGCGTTGTATTGGTTGTCTGTACGGCCATTTGCAGCCAGCGTGCTGTTCGTGACCGTCGCTGCCGTTATGGCAGCCGCAGTCGTGGTGGGGGTACGAACCGCTGCGATCTGTCCCGGCTCGGTGACGTGGCAGGACAGGCACATCGCAGAGTTCGCGTTGTTCATTACCAGAAAATCCAGTTGCACCGGGTCGGTCGCCTCCACATGCGGATCGTGACAGGTATTACATTGGACATTGCCACTGACCAACTGCACCGCCGAACTCGCAGTAGCCCCGCTGCACAGAATCGTCTGTAGATTGTCGTTTGAGCAGTTCAGCGGCATCTGAAAATTAAAGGGATGTATTCCCTGCAGCGTCCCCTGAAACAAATCCTGGCTGTTCATCGTGCCGGTCATCTTGATGCTGCCATACGGAACGTTCGTCCCCGGCGCAACCGTTCCATCATGGCAGCTCAGGCAAAGATTGCTGGCAGAGCCGAGAGTCGGCTCCATCTCCGGATTCACTTCGGTCGAGCTGGTATACAAAGTGTAGTTCGATACCGTCGAAAGCTTCTGACTCCAGAGTGGCAGGTTGGGCAAGTTGATACTGTTTAGCCCGGAGTGCGGAGCGTGACAGAACTGGCAAGCCGGCAGCGGACCGCTCACCGGCCCCGGCGATCCCGGGCCCAGATTGTGAATCCCGAGCACATCCTCCTGCGCCGTCTGGCCTGAAACGCTCGCGGCGGCCAAAAGCAAAACGCAGACGATGAAAATATTCTTCACTGCCCCGCTCCTCGCCCTTGCTTCAAGCCGTGATAATCAAAAACCTGCACCCGATGATTGAACGAATCGACGACAAACACGCGATCGCTTCGATCAATGAAGATGCCCGCCGGCAACTGAAATTCGCCCAGGTTCACGCCGCGTTTTCCAAAGTAATAAAGCAACTGCCCTTGCCGGTCGAACACCTGAACCAGGCCGGACAGCGCATCCACGATGTACAAATGATTTTCCGAATCCACCGCCACGCCCTTGGGACGAAACATCCGTCCCAGCGAATCGCCAACCTGCCCCATCGTGCCCTCGACCGCGCCATTGCGCGCGAACCACTGCACGCGAAAATTCATGGCATCCACGACCAGCAGGTTGTCGCCGTCAAGATGCAACTCCGTTGGATAATAAAATTCGCCTTTGCCCGTCCCGCCCTTGCCGATGACCTGCAGCACCGAGCCCTGCATATCCATCACGTAAATCTTGTTGCGCACCGTATCGCTCACATAAATGCGCTGGGCTGCCGAATCCACGGCGATGCCCGTTGGCCGCTTGAAGTACCCCTCGCCGCCTTTCAAATTTCCAATCGTTCTCCGGTATTTTCCGCCCGGATCAAAAACGAAAATCTTGCCCGCTTCCGAATCCGTCACATAGATATTGTCCTCGGCATCCAGCGCCACGCACTGCGGCGAACGCATCGCATCCTTCTCTTTGTCCAACCGCGCAATGAATTTGTACTTATGTTTTTCGAAATCGAAAATGTGCACGCCCTCGGCCGCAGGATCGGTCACAATCGCGCGTCCATGCGAATCCACGGCGATGCCGTACGGCCGAATCATCCAGTGGTATTCCGGCTCGCCGGCCACCACGTTGAGCAACTTCGTCCAGAACTTTGGCTTGCCGAGCACTTCTTTTTCGCTGCCGAACACGCGCTCGAAGCTCAGCTTGCGCCCGCCCTCCAGGAGCAGATCCGGAGGCACAGGCACCGACCCAGATGCGGGATTCCCTTTATTCGCGGCCCATGCAGGATGAATCAGCAGAAGTAAGGCGCCAATCGTTCCCCATCGCGCCCGCACCGCTCGCCCTAGAACCCCTTGAACCATCGCGTAACCCCAGCCGAAAAAGAAGTCAGCATGCTCGGCGGCTGCCCGGAGTTGCTGATGCTCTGCGTGAACTTCGTCACCCCAGCCTGGAACAGCAGCTTCCTGTACTCGTAACCGGCGAAGCCATAGTAATTCGTGTTTCCGTCATTCGTCAGCAACACCGGACTGTCCGTCGTCCCGAACGACTTTGACCACGCCCCGCTGATCAGCATGTGCTTGAAGGGATAAAAGCTGATGTTCGCGCCGTAGCTCTTTCCGTTATAAAGAATTGTCGCCCCCGGCCCGAACGCTTGCGTGGGTATACTCGTCGTCGTCAATCCCGTGGAGGTCAGCAGCGCCACTCCATTCGACTTGGAATAAATGCCCGAGAGCGAGGCCTTGTTCCAGATCAGCATGGTTGTAAAGCTTTCTCCACGGTTGTTGTCTCCCGAAACCTGCTCAAATCCGCTGCGGGTGAGGTTGGCGACCGCGGTCCAGCTTAAACTCGGACTAATTTGACGCTTGATTGTCCCTCCATAGTTCAGCGTCGAAGTCGTGTACATCACCAACTGCGTCTCCGCATTCTGGTCGTAGAGGAAGAATCCATTCAACTGCCATCTGCCGATATAGCGGTTGTAGGTGACGTTGCCAATGAATCCTGCTTGTGTATTGCCATTCTGGTCGGCGTTATCCATGATGCCGCCGTAAAAAGTCAGCCCCTTCAGCGCGTGCAGGAAGTTGTAGTTCACGGTGAGACCGAGCGTCGTGAGCCCGAAATTCTGTCCCTCGAAAAATTGCTGCGTGCGCTGCACATATCCTCCCACCATCAACCGCGGCAACACATTCACAAACGTGCTCGCCTCGACCGAGATCGATCGCGATTCCGGCGTGTTCAGCCCCGCCAGCGGCACCTGTCCGTTACTGACCAGTTGCTGCTCGATACTCCCCAGCAAATTGTCGGTGTACATCGTCGTGATCGCCACCGGCGCCCTGGGAAACATCAGGTTCACGGTACCGTTGATGCTGTCGACCGTCCCATAGTTCGTCCCGGCCAGAGAGTCGACGATGTTGTAAGTATCCCGATTGAGGCTCAGCGACATGTTGCTTAGGCGATAAGGAATCGGCCCCCGCACGTTAAACCGGTACTGGTTCGACGAACTGTTCGAGGTTTCGATTTCGCTCTCGCCGTTTTCTTCTTCTTCTTCCAGCCCGTTGAAGCTCACATCACTCGTCAGGTGGATGAAAGCCGCATTCATGTAATAGCCGTCAAGCTTGTAAGTGCTTCCCAGGTTGAAATTGCGCGTCGCCGATGCCGTCGATTCATCGCTTCCCAGCAGCGCGCTCGTCCCTCCAGTAATTCCGTAGCCGATCGAGAGAGTCGGCAGGCCCGGGATCAGTGCGCTCCATCCCACATTCAATCCGTGATTGTTATTGTCCGTGGCCAGACCCGCTACTCCGGGAATCCCGAAATTTCCTGTGTTGTTCCATGTCTGGTTGAAATTGAAGAATCCGGGGAAGTGGCTGCCTTTGAAAATATTCAAAGTTCCGTTGTACCCGCTCGCGTTGGTGAGAGATTGCGAATCGGAGTTCTCCTGCGATCGCCCGTAGTAAGGAAGAATGTTGAAAGAAAGGAAATTCGGATTGTAGTAATCCCCGCTGATCACGCCCGTCCCGGCAACGTTGATCGCGTGGTCGTCGGTTCCCGCCAGGTTTCCATAGGCGCCCGTGTACAGGCTCGAAATCTGCCCGTTGGCGGTCGCATGCAGGTCGCCCCAGCTTACCTGCGCTCGCGCCTCCGGACCGGCTCCCAGCGCCCACAGCATCGCCAGCACACCCAGCCCCATTTCCGGCTGCATTCGGAATTTATTTCCCCACCGCACACCGCTGTCTCCTGGCTAAGTCACAGCTCCTGCACTTTCGCGTTCTGCCGCAGCCGTCGATCCAGCGCTGCGCGCAGTCGCTCGAACTTCACGTTCTGCATGTTTTGCATCAGCTTGTCTTTTACTTGCGCAAATGTGTACGTCCCCGCCGGCGTATGCGCGTTCAGCCGGAAAAACGTATAGAAGTTGCCGAGCTGCAACAGATCGCTCACTTGCCCCGGCTGCATGGCCTCCGCCGCCCTCACAATCTCGGTCGGAAGCCGGTCCCGTTCCACCGCCTTGTGATCGCCCATGTTCACGTGGAAATCGTCTTCCGAAACCTTTTCTGCCAGCAGCCCAAACTCTTCGTAACTCTTCGTCGCTTTTGCTTTCTGCCACGCATCTTCGGCGCGCCGGTTCGCGTCTTTTTTCTCCTGGTCGCTGGCTTTATCCGACGGCATGATCGAAATCGTCTGAATGGCGAAACTCTCCGGATAGCGGAACATCTCCGGATTTTTCTCGTAATATGCCCGCGCTTCCGCCACCGTAACTTTCGCCTTGTCGTTCACTTCCCGCTTCAGAAATTGATCGATCAGCAGCGATCTCCGGATCTTTTCCCGCAGCAGCGGCTTCGATCCCTGCATTTCCGTCTTCAGATATTCGTCAAACATTTCCTGCGTGGGAAATTGCGCGCGAAAATCCGCTTCCGCCTTCGCCAGCTTCACCCCAGGAACCGTCATCCCTCTTCGAACCGCTTCCTGATAAACCAACTCCTCGAACTCGATCATGCGCAGCGCGCCCGTGCGGATCTGCTCTTCTTCGCCTTTCGGAAATCCGTTATGCTGCCGCGCGTAAGGAAAAATCGTCATCATCTCCCGCAGCAGATCGCGGTCGGTCAGCTCCGTGCCATTGATCCGCACCACCGGCTTGTCGGTCACCGGTTTTACCGGTACCAGATTTGCGCTCGCAGCTGAGGCCGACTTCGCCGCAAGCGGCGTCGCCTCGTGCGACGACATCATCTGCGCCCCGGCCGCAGATCCCAGCGCCGCGACCGCGAGAATCAGAGCGCCGGTTTTGTAGTTTGTGGTTTTCACTGTCTTGACTCGCTTCCCGAACGCACCTGTAGCGCGCCCCCTCCCCAGCGATTGAATTTGGTGATTTGGTTAGCCGGCTGACTTCTCTCGCCCGTGGCAGCCACGAACCGTCCAACCAAATAACCAAACCCAGGTTTTCAAGCAGTCCAAGCTTTTCAAAGATCTGAGGGGAGAGATTCATTTCTCCCCTCGGCCCAGCCCAACAGTTAGAACGCAGTCGTAATTCCATTCGCGCCGAAGGCCTCATTGGCTGTACCGCCAAAGTGGCATTCACGGCAGAACTGCGTGGTAGAAGGAGCAGCGGTCGGTGACCAGGACGCGCCCGGGTTGTATGGGGCATTGACAAAGAAGTACGTCGCGTAAGTGCCCGTCGCGTTGCCCTGAATTGCTGAAAGGCCCGTTCCCGCGGCGTACACGTTCATCTGGTGCTGGTTGTGGCAGGTGGTGCAAACCACATAAGGCACCTGGTTGGTCGCGTCGACAACCAACCCGTTGATGGCCGGCGCACCGTAGTTGTTCATGAACGTCGCGTACTGGCCAGACTCGGTCCAGGTGATGCTGGTGCCGCTTACGGTGTAGTTCAAACCGAAGCTTGACAGGGATCCACCGTGGCTGAGGCCGTTGACGTTGGCGCTCGGTCCCACCGGGTGATCGTTCAGATAGTCGCCAGGCGTTCCGCCGTCATTGCCGAGCAGCGTCGGAATTGGCGAGGTCCCATAGAGAGGATTGGTCGTGGCATATTTGCCATTCCCGTTGGGAAGTAGTCCAGCCAACTGCTCGTAGGACTGACCCAGCATCATGGCCCCCTTCGAGACGTTGCCGTCATGGCAGCTCAGGCAAACTGCGATGCCGGAGATGACCGGAAGCGAAGTGCTGGTCCATTGCTGCGCACCGCCAAAATTCACGGTATAGCCCGCGCCGCCGTTGCCATAGCCGCCGCCAACTTGCAGTGTTTCCTGCGTGATCAGCGATACGTCCTGACCCCAAAGGTGGTAATCGCCTTCGTTGCCGCCCGCGCTGGTGATGCCGCTGCCAGCGACTGTCGTACCGCCCGCGCCGCGTCCGCCGCTGTGGGGAGCGTGGCAAGCCGCGCAGCCACGTCCGCCGTTATTGTGTGCACCCAAGACGTCCGTCTGGGGTATAAAACTCTGCGCCGCCATCCAGCCGACTGTGGCCAGAACGAAAAGCGCGGCATAGAATGCTTTTCTCATAGTCGTAAAACCTCCTCAAAATAAAGGCCTTGATTTTGAAGCCGGACGAAAACTCCGATCTAGGACAATTGCACGAGCCTCACCCTTTTCTCGGAATTCGCTTATTTCCGAGGCAGCGCTGTAAGTGATTGCATCAATGAGAGTTCCCCGAATCGGGCCGCCGCAGCGGCAAACTTCCACAGGTGGAGGAAACGTCCCAAATTGAGTCTTCTGCCGCACTCAAGGGTGAAATGCCCCAAAGCCCATAACCAGGTGGTGGTGATGATTTGTCTGGTGCAAGAGCGGCCATTTGTGGCCGCGTCAAGGCGTGGCGTAAAAGAGGGGCCTTACCCTGGGGATCTCTTGCATCACGAAGCCGCTGGGTGGCGCAGCGCTTCTGCGCTGCGATCTCCGCTCTCCCCAAAGGGGCTTTAACCCCGGACCTGCGCTACTTGCCTTGCGGCGCCGGCGTCGCGGTTTTCTGCGTGTCCGGCGCTGCGGCCGGAGCTGGCTGTGTCTTCTCCGCCGGAGCCGCCCCGGGCGCGCTCGGGGCCGCTTTCGCCGCCGCCTTCTTCAGCGCCTCCGCGCGCCGATCATATTCCTGCTGCGCTTCCGTGTTGGTAATGTAGCGGAACATCTGCACCCGTCCCAGGAACTGTTCGCTGGTGAACACGCGATTGTTCCTGTCAATGTAGACGCCGGCCAGCGCCTGGAATTGACCGGGCAGCCATCCGAACCCGCCGAGAATAAGCCGCAAATTTCCTTCCGGAGTAAATACCTGCAGCCGGTTCATCATGGCATCGGCAACCCAGACATGGCCGTCAGAATCCACCGCGATCCCTTTCGGCCGGGTGAACTCGCCCGGACCATCGCCGTTTTTGCCGAAGGTGCGAATAAAATTGCCGTCGGCGTCGAATTCCTCGATGCGGTCGTTGAGCGTGTCGCTGACATAGAGATTTCCGTCGCCATCCACAGCAACATTGGTGGGAGCGGAGAAATCGCCGGGCGCAGTCAGCGTGTGATTCTTGCCCGGCGTGCCGATCTTGCGCAGAAGCTTGAAAGTATCCGCATCGAAAACAAGAATCTGATCGGAGCCAGTATTGGCCACGTACAGGAAGCGGTTCTCTTCGTCAATCGCCAATCCCGCTGGATCATTCATGACGCCGTCCCCGAACTGCGCCTGCAGCTTGTGATCTTTGTTGAACACGAGCACGTGATTGTACTGACCATCGGAAACAAAAAGCCGGTCGGTATCGTCGATGGCCAGCCCGAAAATCCTGCCAAAGCGGGCATCGACGCCGTGCTTGATGAATCCCACGTCTTTGTTTTCCGGATCGAAGATAAATACCGCGCCAACTTTGGTGTCGGCCACGTACACCAGCCCCTTCGAGTCGACCGCCAACCCATAGGGCGTTCCTAGCGCGAAGCGGGGCTTGGTTCCGGCTCGCTTGGCGGCTTCATCGGGATCCACTCCCGCCATGCGGTCCATCCATGATTTCCGCTTCAGTTGTTGTTGCTTCGGGACCGGTTTCTTCTCGGCGGAGAAATAATCGAGAAAGCGGACGCGGGCGATGGCGGGAGGTTGCGGCCATACCAGGCTGGAGGTATCGAACTTCGGTGGACCATCCGGCGGAGTCGTTGCCGGTTGCTTGTTCTTCTGATCGGCGGCGGGTGCCGGCGCGGCCCAGAACGCACCGAAGATCGCTGCCAGCATCACCGCGCCCAATAAGCCTTGGCGCACACGAGAGCGAGATTTGTTAGTCATCGCTAATGCGCTCCTTTCGGAGAACTGCTTCCCAGCCCTGGATTGGCTGGCTGTTCCGGCATAATGATTGAGCCGGTTCCCTGCGCGCCAATCATGCCCTTATGACAGGTGTGGCAAAACTCCATGTTATTCGCTTGGTCTTTCACCAGCAGATCGGCCTGCGCCGAGGAGTGGGGTTGGTGGCACGTGAGACAGTTCAGCGCCATCAGCACGTGCGTGCGATCCTTGGGATCAACCAGGTCCGACACCGGATGCCGCTCGACTGGGTGTCCTAATCCATACTCGAGCGGAAGTATCGGAACTCTCGCAAAATAGTTCTCCGGCAATTTCACTTTGCCATCGAAGATCGCGACCAGATGTTCGCTCTCCAATTTTTTGGGATGCGCGTCGGGAGCGTGGCACTCGAGGCAAAGCTTGTTGGGACCGGCCGCGCGCAGCAGATGAGTGTTGTCGCCGCCGTGCGGCTCGTGGCAGGTGCCGCATCCTTGCACGAACGCCGGCTGATGCAGCACGTGTTTTTTCCCTTGATCGGCGATATCGCCGTGACAGCCGAGGCAGATATCAACACCGTTGGTCTTGGGAAGACCAGGCTGCGCACTGGCATGCGGGCTGTGGCAATCGGTGCAATCTCCTGCTGCTCCCGGGTGCGGCACTTTCGCCTTGTCGATCTGATCGGGTTTATCGGAGTGGCAGGTGACGCAGAGGGATTTGACATCCGCCTGGGTCAGAACCACTTTTCCATCTTTCGCCGGCGCGTGGCAGGTATCGCAGCTTTGTTCGGCAAACGGCGGGTGCAGGAATTTTGCCATCAGCTTCGGCGTCGGCGAATCGTGCGGATCGTGACACTGCAGGCAGTCCGCTTTTTCAAATGGCTGGCCTTGATGCGCCTTCACCAGCCCCGTGTCTTTCACGTCGTGGCAGTCGATGCACAACGCCGGGGCGTCTTTGGTCAGATGAAAATCGAACTCCCGCTTACCGGGTTCGCCGGTCCTGTGCGTGACGTGGCAGGTGTCGCAGCCCATATCAAGAGCGGCGTGACGGCTTCCTTTTTCCGGAACGTTCAATCCCTGCGTGTGACACGTTAGACAGAGGTTCTGATCTTTGTCGCCCGATTCGGCCTTGAGCAGCTGATTCTTGTTGTCGGAAGTGTGCGGATCGTGACACCGCAGGCAGTCGCGAACCGCCGGAGGATGAACGCGTCCTTTGATCTGCGTCGCATCTTTATCGGAGTGGCAGTTCAGACAGACCTTGTATGGAACAGCCGTGGTTAGCTTGACCCTGGTTACGTTGTTGTTGACCCTGACTTCGTGGCAGCTCAGGCAACCCATAGCGATAGCTGAATGCACGGCCTTGCCTTTGGTTTTGTCTTCGTGACATTGCAGACACTTGGCCGAATCGACATTCTTATCGAGCGGAACCGGATGCTCTTTGGCAAGACCCGGAATGGCCGCCACGACGAAAAAGCAGAACAAGCACAAGAAACGAAGCCGAGGGTTGCGTCCGGGCTCCGCTTGGCGAGGCATTTTCGAGAAATGGGGGATGGTCTGGACCAAGGTGCTTTCCTCAATGGCTAGCACGTGACTGCATGTTTTGCGGAGCATGGCCGTGTACGCATGTGCACGAACCTTGCCTTCGCAACGTGGAAGACCTATGTCGTTGGCGCGAAATCGTAAACCATTGCAGCACACTGCTTTTCGAAAGTGCGGGAGAAGTGATGGAATTTCCGGCCGAGACCGCTTTTCCATCCCGAAATGGGCCTTCTGCCGCACTAAGTCGGTGAAATCACGCACACTTCCATCGTAGGCCGCGGAGTCCAGTTTTGCTTGGAAATCCCTGAATCGTGATCAAAATCACGCACTTATCGCGCGCGTGAAATCGCAGCAGGCTGCTGAAAACGTGAGCGTTATGCCTCACGAAAAGGTGTCCGAGGAATTCAGGATTGGCCTCTAAATCCTTCCAGCCTAAGCATTTGATCGCGTGCCGTCACATTGGCGCGGAACGTGCACTCTGGAGTGGCCGAGACGAGAAAGTCCATGGACCTTTCATTCCGATCGGCGGCGCACGGCACCTGGGAAACTCTGGGTTCCATTAAAACCGGCGTCATTCTCATCATTCTGGTGGTCATCTTCTCCGCCGCAGGCACGGTCATCCTGCAGCGACCCTTGACCGAGCCCGACGACATGCAGCGGGCCTATTCACCTGCGATGCTCCGCTTCCTCGACGCTACCGGTCTTACCGACGTCTTTCACACGCGCTGGTTCGTCGCACTTTTGGTTCTGGTCAGCCTAAGCATCATCGTGGCGTCGATTCGCCGCTTTCCCAATTCCT
>JASHRE010000729.1 GCA_030037515.1 Candidatus Sulfotelmatobacter sp. | reverse complement strand
TCCGAGCGGGGACGTCAGCAACAGCGGCTTCGGTAATGTCACCAATACGCAACCTGCGCGTATCGGCCAGGTCAGCGCGAAATTTATCTGGTGATTTGGAACACTGAAGGCTTGGGGGCCATCGTGTGAATCGAAGGTGGTCCTTTGGTTGCGAGTGCCCCACCCTCTCCCGCCCGCTCTTTCGCGGGACAGAGCCTGCCACGAACGAAGTCGGGGAGCGGTGGGTCTTCTCTACGCGAGATCGCTTTCCGCATGATTATCGTGCCGACGAGAACCTTGTGTTTCCGATCAACATAATCGGTTTGGCAAGGCCGACCAGAAGTCGGTCCTCCTGCTGGGTGCAACATGCTAGGCTGTATTCCTGATGGTCCTGCTGCTTCTCCTGTTCATCATTGCAGCCCCTTGTTTCGCGCAAACGGCTAACGATTATCGCCGGGACGCAACCGAACTGGCTCGCCAACAATCCTGGGACCAGGCCATCGAGAAATATCGCAAGGCATTGGAGCTTGAACCCGACGATGCCCTCACTCACTATAACTTAGCCCTCGCGCTCAAATACAAAGGTGATGCCAGACCTGCGGCTGAGGAGTTCGAGGCGGCGCTTCGGCTCAAGCCGAAATGGGCGGACGCCCACTACGGTTTAGGCGCCACATGGTACGACCTGCACGAACAAGATGCCGCGCTGAAACAGTTGCGCCTCGCCACGGAACTAGAACCTGCCAAAGCCGCACCTCATCGGCTGCTGGCGCGCATCTATCTTGAGCAGAATGCCCCTGCCGATGCGAGACGTGAACTACAACGGGCAGTTGCCCTCAAACCTTCCGCGGAACTCTATTCGGACCTAGGTGTGACCGAAGGGCAGCTTGGGAATCTTTCTGCCGCGGCCAGCGATTTTCGCCACGCGATCCAGCTGAATCCGAAGCTTGCCCCTCCGCACGTCCTTCTCGGTGTGGCCTTGCGCCGCCAAGAGGACCACGCGGGTGCGCTCGCGGAATTCCGCAAAGCGATCGCGATCGATCCCAACGATCCTCAGGCCCAATTCAACCTGGGCAAGGAACTGAAAGAGTCCGGTGACTTGGCCGACGCGATTGCGGCATTCCGGCGCGCCATCGAACTGAAACCCGATTTCGAAGAAGCGCATTACAACCTCGGTATCGCCTTGCGTGCTCAGGGCCAGACCGACGCGGCAAAAAAGGAACTGAACGAGATCAACGGGCTGAAGCAATTTCGCGCCCGGTTAGCACAGGCGAAATTGCTCATTCTTCAAGGCGTCGACGCCCTGAAACAGCAAAAGCTCGACGACGCGCTGAGCCTGTTTCAAAAGTCGACTGATGAAAGTCCAGAGTTGCCGACAGGCTACTACTACCTTGGGCTGACTTGGGAGCGCAAGAATGATCCCGGGCGCGCCCTGGCCGCCTATCAGAAAGCGCTTGAACTGAAACCGGACTACGCGCAAGCGCATTCCAGTCTGGGTTTGCTTTACTGGCGTGGGGATGATCATGCGCGTGCGCTCCAGGAATTTCGGGAGGCCGTCATGTGCGATCCTGATTTAGCCGAGGCGCACTACAACCTTGGACTTGCACTGGCGCAATCGGGCGATCTCGACGAAGCCATCCACGAACTGAACGAGGCGATCAGCATCAATCCCAACTACACCGACGCGAGGGCACAACTCGGGTTGACGCTCAATCAGAAAAACGACAAGGCGGGCGCCATAAATGTTTTCCGCGAACTGGTTCGGCGTGACCCTGATTTCGCAGAAGGTCATAACAATCTCGGATTGATGCTGCTCGAAGCCGGCAGACTTCGCGAGGCGCAACAGGAATTTATGTACGCAGTGCATCTGAAACCGCAATACGCAGAGGCACATTTCAACTTGGGTTTGACGCTGCACCAGGAAGGCAACGAAGTTGAATCGCGTCAAGAGTTCGAAAGAGCGTACGCGATCGAACCGTCGCTGAGAAACGAGTCACATCCCTGAACCTCAGATTCATGCCTCGGTGGTGATAACCATCCCGCGGGGCCACCTTTCCCCAGGTGGAAACTCGATTGCCGAATCCGGTTGCGAGGATCAGCGACCATTTGCAAAGAGCGAGCGCGATCGTCATTATGGAGAGCATGCAAACTGTCTTCGAAGCGGCGGGTGGAATGGACGGCATGCGGCGTCTCGCCGCCGCCTGGCATGGTCGGGTGATGGTCGACGAGGTGGTCAGCCATGCGTTCAGCCATGGCTTCCATCCGCAGCATGTCGAGCGACTCGCCGCTTACTGGGCTGAGGCACTCGGTGGCCCCAGCTTGTACTCCGACTCCTATGGGGACGAGACGACTGTGGTCAAGATACACAGCGGGAACGGGGAGCACGACGAAATGGATCGCCGTGCGATTGCCTGCTTCGACCTGGCCCTTGCCGATGTCGGACTGGCCAACGCCGGCGCGCTCGGGAAAGTGCTGCACGACTACTTCGCTTGGGCGACCACGACAACGATGTCCCGCTACCGCAAGTCCGCCGACGATGTGCCGAGCGGACTCAGCATCCCGCGCTGGTCATGGGACGGACCTCAGGTATAAGACTCCACAGCTTTTGGCGTGAGAGCTCGCATGCGACAATCGCTCGCAATCACGGTCCTTTTGAGCATCGCAGTGCCGCTGGCCTCGGCGGAACGGTTGCAGGCTGGCGCCGCGCAATCGGCGATCACGCCCGAGCTCAGTGGTCGCGTGGTGTACCTGGCAGGATTTGGGCACAACCGTGTCGCCACAGCCGTGCACGACGATCTTTATGCGCGGTGCCTGGGGCTGGGGATCCCGAAGCTCACGTTAGTAGTTTGTTCCGTCGATCTGATCGGCTTATTTTATGACGACGTCCTGACCATACGACGAGCCTTTCAGCAGAAGACATCCAGCGCGGCTCTTCTTATCATTGCTTCAACGCACACTCACGCGGGACCCGACACGCTGGGCCTTTACGGTCCTGAGGCGTTCGAAACGGGAATCGACCGACAATATCTTGAGTGGGTCGACCAGCGCATCGCCACGACCGCCGAGAAAGCTGTTGGAGCTATGCAGCCGGCGCGACTTGAGTTGGCGCGCGACGACCATCCATTGCTGGCGATGCTACAGGGTGTGGATCGTCCTCCCATCGTGAAAGATCCGTTTCTCTACGTGATGCGCCTGGTAGCGCGTTCGACCGGACAAACGATCGCGACCGTGGTCAACTGGAGCGACCATCCCGAAGTCCTCGGCCGAAAGAATACGGAGATCACCGCCGATTATCCACATTGGACTCGCGAATATCTGGAGAAGAAATTGGGCGGCGCCGCCCTGTTTTTTTCTGGTTCGATCGGGAAGGTCTCATCGCTTGGCGATCAGGTCGCGCTGACAGATCCAGAAACGGGCAAGATCGCCGAGGATGGGAGTTGGCGCAAAGCGGAACTGTTGGGAACTGGAATCGGCCGGCTCGCTGAACGCGCACTGAAAAATGCGAAGGCGGTGAACGTCGACTCCCTTGCAATCAGGACCGCCACCGTTTTCGTCCCAATGTCCAACCCGAACTTCCGAGTTGCCGAAGCGGCAGGCGTATTCGCCGGACGGAAGCCTCTTTACACAAATGGCTATCCCGACCTGGCTACAGAGACGCGCGAACTGCCCCAATTGGGACGCCTGCAGTATGCTACCGGCCACGATGTTCAGACCGAAGTCGATTACATCCAGATGCGCTCCGACGGCGTGCCACTGGCTGAGATTGTAACTATTCCCGGGGAAATCTATCCCGAACTCGTCAATGGAGGCGTGACACGGTATCCCGGAGCCGACTATCCGGAAGCACCGATCGAACCGGTCCTGCGTGAGGAACTCAAGACAAAATATCAATTCATCTTTGGCTTGGGAAATGATGAGATCGGCTATCTAATCCCCAAAGCAGAATGGGACGAAAAACCGCCCTGGCTGAAGAATGCGCCGCAACCGTGGTATGGAGAAGTAAATTCAGTGGGGCCTGATGCCGCGGCCGTCGTTCTAGGAGCTTTGGTCGCCCTGACTTCCCGGCCATAGGCAGTCGATGTCCCATCCACCGTGGATAAGAAGGTATCTTTGGAGTGGGGGAGGCGATGCTGACGATCGGAAAATGCAATCAGGTTCAGCTCGAATCGCGACCGCTTCGGCTGCAACATTCAATCCGCTGCAATCAGTTCACTCGAAGTTATTCCACGCCGCCCGGAGCAGTCTCGTGTGCCCCACTCGGCCTCGCAGGAGCGTTTTTCACATACTTATCAAACCAGCGCAGCATTTCATAAACCTCCTGCTCATTGGACTCAAGCGCGGTGTACCAATGTGGCTCGTGCGGCAGGATCACCAGGCGAGTTGTCCCGCCGTTGCCCCGAATCGCCTCGTATAACTTAACCGACTGGATCGGCGTGGTTCCTGGATTCGCGTCTTCAGCTCCGTGCATGATAAGAAGTGGCGTCTTCAACTTGTCAGCGTAAAAAAACGGCGAGACTTTCAAGTAAACATCCGTCGCCTCCCAAACTGACCTCCGCTCATTCTGGAAGCCAAAGGGCGTAAGCGTCTTGTTATAGGACCCGCTCGTCGCCGCCCCGGCCCGGAATAAATCAGAATGCGCCACCAGATTGGCCGTCATCAG
>JASHRE010000728.1 GCA_030037515.1 Candidatus Sulfotelmatobacter sp. | reverse complement strand
GAAGCGGATCAGAATGATGCTCTCGACAACGAATACATGGATGATCTGCAGCGTCGCGGTATCGTTCACTTCATCAATTGGTGCGATGACTTGAGACCGTGGTATGCCGCGATGGACATTTTTGTGCTGCCATCGCACCGGGAAGGCATTCCGCGGGCGTGCATGGAAGCGGCCGCAATGATGCGGGCCGTAGTGGCGACCGACATTCGGGGTTGCCGAGAGGTTGTTCGTAATGGCGAGACTGGGTTGCTGGTTTCCCCTAGGAACGTCCCTCAGTTAGTAGCGGCGATCGAACATCTCTGGTTAGATCGCGACCTGCGAATCCGAATGGGCCAACTTGGCCGACAGCATATCCTAAAGAACTTTAGCGGTACGGATGTGGCCAGACGGCTTTGCAAATTCTATCGCCGCCTTGAAGATGCTGGAGAGGCGGGTTCGACAGCGAGGAATCTCAGTCACGAGGACCAGTTACAGGGCTAGAGACACCCTCTATATCTCAGACACATTCTCGATTTCGACTTTCGTGGCCGCCATCTCTTGTTTGCGCATCTCCATGTGTGTGTTGACGATGCACTCCCTCGATTGCGTGTCGGACTTTCCGGTGGGGAGAGCTGGAGTGAAGCTGAGAAGCTTTCCCACGCATGCCGCTATTCGCCCCCCTTCCGTGCCGCAGAAGTCGCCGATCGCTCTGAATTCATCCAAACTGATTTGTTGGAGTATCCGTTTCAGGAGACCTTCGAGGTTTTCTTTTCTTCGCATTGGGAGTCTTCTTCGTCGCAGATATGATATCTTGCGTGTCCTCAAGAAGGAACCAGAGCCAATGGAAAAAGTGATGGCCAGTTTTTGCCGATCTCTCCGCTACGTGCGCCTCCGCGCAAAATGCGGTATGCGCTGAGGGATTGCCCGTTATACTTTTATAGGGATGAAAACTTGCGGGATACTCGTGGACAATGAACGTGCTGCCGCCAAGAGGGCCGTTGCGAATGGTTGAAACGGGTTCCAAGCGCGTGCTGAAGCGCGTGTTGGACGTCGTGGTGTCGGCGTTTAGTCTGGCACTGCTATCACCATTGTTCGTTGCCGTCGCTCTCGCGGTTTGGATCGAAGGTCGTCCAGTTCTTTTTCGCCAGCAACGTCCCGGTTATCAGGGTGTTCCTTTTTTCACGCTAAAATTCCGAAGCATGCAGGATAAACGCGATGAGCAAGGCCGCCTTCTATCCGATGAGGATCGCATCACGCCCTTGGGAGCGTTTCTGCGAAGGTCGAGCCTCGACGAGTTGCCCCAGTTGTGGAATGTGTTACGTGGAGACATGAGTTTAGTCGGACCTCGGCCGTTGCTGATGCAATACCTAGATCGCTATACACCGGAGCAGGCCCGTCGACACTCTGTGCTTCCGGGTATTACGGGCTGGACGCAGGTAAACGGTCGTAACGATCTCACGTGGGAAAAAAAACTCGCCCTCGACGTTTGGTATGTGGACCACTGGAGTCTGGGTCTGGACTTGCGCATCCTCTGGATTACTATGTGGAAGGTCCTGAAAGGGGAGGGAATTGGCGCGGAAGGGTCTGCAACGATGCCCGAGTTCAAGGGCACGGAAGCCACTTCTACCAAGGAACGAGCGCGCGTCCGCTAAACGAGGACAGATAGGACATCGCTCTATCCCTGCCTGGACTAAGGAGCACCCCAAGTGCGACCGATTATTGGGTTTGGTGCGGGTGGACACGGTAGAGTTCTTCTGGAGACTATATTGCTCCAAGGTGAATTCGACGTAGTTGGTTTCGTTGACGACAACCAGGATCTGCATGGACGGTGTGTCGAAGGAGTCCGAGTGCTCGGTGGAAGGACAATTCTGCCTGAGCTACTCGGACGCGGGGTACGGCATGTTTTCTTGGGCGTCGGCGCGATAGGAGATAATCATCCACGGGCTCAAATTTTCGATCATCTCTGTGACATTGGTTTCCAAGTCGTGAATGTGATCCATCCGACTGCTGTAGTCTCGAAGTCTGCCGTGCTGGGCAAGGGCGTCGCAATTATGGCCGGAGTTCTACTCAATTGTGGCGTGCATGTGGGTAACAACGTCATCCTAAACACTGGGGCAGCGATTGATCATGACTGTCGCCTTGAAGACCACGTTCACATTGCACCGGGAGTGGTGCTCTCTGGTGGCGTGCGGGTGGGTATGTATCGCCACGTGGGCACCGGAGCCAATGTTCGCCAAAACGTTTCCATCGGCTCAGAGGCCGTAATCGGTGTGGGAGCGGCTGTCATCACAGATGTGCAGGATCGATCGACTGTTGGCGGAGTACCTGCCAGGGTTCTGGGGCGAGGGATCTAGCAAACCGGGTCGGATCCGCTTCTGATCAGGCTCGGCAAGGCCCTGCCGGCATGGCTGTTCAAGAAAGGGCTTCCGCAAAGTGATCACAAATTGCTCGATCAGGCGCTGCTCGCCCCTCCATGTCTAGAGAGCCGCTCCACTGAAACATCGGCCAAAGTCTGAAAGAGTTCGTGTACGCGAGCGTGATTCAGAAACATACAGACCCGGCACCCGCGAGCGGGCTTTGCGTATATCGATGAAGCCGTCAGGTTGAACCCTGGTTTCTGCCCCCCCGGTGCGATCAGAAAAGCAGGACGAGAGCAATGGCGCAACCGGCCGGAGTACGCGACGAGGTTCGGACCATGCACGTTTTAAGTCGTCCCAGCGATTGCAGTAAAGGCTGTTCTCGACGACGCCGTGGAAGCTGGAGTTGTGCCATGGACGACTCGAACAATCACAGACGTATGGGTCGGCGGTCGACTTTCTGCCCAGAATTACGCGCTGAGCCAGCAAGTTTTTCAACGGCATAAGAGCCTAAACGCAGCCTCTTTCGCCATCGAGAGTGGGAGCGTTAAATTCGGTCGCCAGATTGCAACTGCCAACGCCCAAGAAACCACGCACTGGCTGGATCACCGACAATTCTGTGCGGCAATTCCGTT
>JASHRE010000727.1 GCA_030037515.1 Candidatus Sulfotelmatobacter sp. | reverse complement strand
ATATCTTCCCCAGAACCATTCCAGCCGCGGTAACTCTGTTTGACCACGACGTTCGTCAGGGAACCATAGGAAACACCTCCATACACATTTCCCGAAGGAAGCAGTTGCGCCGACATGGGAATGGAGCACACAAGGAAAGCCACGAATGCCAGCACCGCGGCGGCAAGTCTCGACACGAATCATTTCCTCCCCGGCTGCAAACGCCGGCAAAAGTCGGTTTAAGTCAACGAAATCCGTTAGATGCAGTGTACCGGATGGCCAAGATGTCCCGGCGAACAAATTTTCTCCAGACGCCCCCGGGACAGCGAGCGCGCCCCTTTGAAAATTTATCAGATTTTTATGGTGCCAAATGGCATCGACCCGCGTCTATCTAGAACATGCAAACCGTAGACGCAAGTTGCCAACCTTGGCCGCAACCGGTGGGACCGGTTGCCTTCAGACTGGAAAAGGAGCCGAAGTTGAAGCTCAGTTTGGAAACCGTGAATCGTGGGGATGTCATCATCGTACACTGCGAGGGCCGCATCGTGTACCGCGACGAGGCAGCGGAACTTTCGCGCGTCGTCGGCGCGGCGTTCGGACACTCTAACAAGCTGGTGCTCGATCTAAGTGGTGTGACTTCCATCGACAGCGCCGGCATTGGCGAGTTGGTGCTGCTGCAGACCTCGGCGCAAAACAAGAACGTCGCGTTCAAGTGTGCGGGCCCCAATGCGCTCGTTCGAAACTTGCTGGAACTCACCAATCTTGATTCCGTGCTCGATCTGCGTCCCTCGCTCGATGTGGCGCTCGACTCCTTCCGCGATGAACAGGTGTGCGCGGACTGCTGATTCAGGCATAACTCAGAACCAAGGGAGCAAAGATTCTTTGCTCCCTTTTTGCTGGTGTGATGCTGAGCGAAGAACGAGATCGCCGAGCCACCTCATCCACAGTGGAAGTATGCCTGCGCGAAGCGCACTCACCGACCATGGGCGTGACAATCCCCGGAGGCTTTCGCTAGTTTTCCGGTTGGAACCGATAGCGCCCCTTCTGCTCATGTGCCAGCGCTTCTGCCACTTTCAAAAATGCGCGCGCGGCATGAGAAAGATTTGCCTCGCGCCGGTAAATCAGCCGCAGCTTGCGCTTCAACTGCAACTCCTTCACCGGAATTCGCACCAGCTCTCCGCGGGCGAGTT
The DNA here is from genome assembly GCA_030037515.1 of Candidatus Sulfotelmatobacter sp. Classification (GTDB taxonomy): domain Bacteria; phylum Acidobacteriota; class Terriglobia; order Terriglobales; family Acidobacteriaceae; genus Sulfotelmatobacter. The sequence goes on along the minus strand of JASHRE010000727.1, from coordinate 13,617 downwards.
CGCTTTCCACGCTGATTTCCGGTACAAACGCGACTCCGTTTCCCAGGGCAACGAACTGCTTGATCGCTTGCAGCGTGGGCAGTTCGAGATCCATGTGCAGCGGCGTTTTGTGCGTCTTGAACAGCTGAATGACTTTTTCTCGATAGGGCGACGAAACGATGTGCGCCACAAAAGACTCCGCGCCAAGTTGCCGGATGCTGATTTCCGGCGCCGACGCCAGCGGGTGCTTTGATGGAACCACGAACACCAGTTCATCGAGATAGACAACAACTGAATGCAGAGCCGGCTCCTGTGGCTGGTAGGAGAGCACGCCAAATTCGACGTTGTAACGTAAAACATCGTCCGGGATGCGGCTGCCTAGGGCGCGCTCCACGATTATTTTGATCATGGGATGGAGCCGGCGAAACTCCGCCAGGACGCGCAACAGGTACAGGGCGGTGAATTCGTTGGCGGCGATGATTAGCTTGCCTTTCTGCAGTTCGCGCAACTCGGTCAGAGACTCCGCAGCCTCGGCACGTAGATTGACGAGCTTCTCGGCATATTCAAAGAGCACTTTACCGGCGTCGGTGAGCACGCCATCGCGCGAGGAGCGATCAAACAAGGCTTCACCCAGCTCTTGCTCGAGCTTGTGGATGGTCTGACTGACCGCCGACTGCGTGCGGTAGAGTTTCTCAGCGGCCCGGGAGAAACGGCGTTCCCGGGCAACCGCGAGAAAGACTTCCAATTGAGAGAGCTCCATGACCATCCTCTGATAGCTGAACCATGAAAGGCTTTAACGCAGAGCATCCCGAGAAAAGCCGCAGAGCAGCGTCAAACGGAATTGCTCATCGAACTCTGCGGACGGCTCCCCGCGGACGCGGCGTTGAGGCATTGTTCGAAAGCTATTAGATTTTCTTATTATATGTCAATATCTAATTATTTGTGAAGAATTATAAGTTTTGCTTCTGGCCGGGTTGATCTTACGATAAGAACTCGAGCTTCATTTTGAGGGAGCACCATGACTGTAGAGCGGCCCCGCATCAGAATCTTCGACACCACGCTTCGCGACGGAGAGCAGTCGCCCGGCTGCAGCATGAACCAGCAGGAGAAACTGCGCTTGGCGCATCAGATCGACCGTCTCGGGGTTGACATCATCGAGGCCGGTTTCCCGATCGCTTCTGACGGCGATTTTGAATCTGTGAAGGCGATTGCGTCGGTGGTGCGGCGTCCGATTATTGCGGGCTTGGCGCGGGCTTGCCAGGCCGATATCGAACGCGCGTGGGACGCTCTGCAGGATGCCGCCCGGCCGCGCATTCACGTGTTTCTGGCAACCTCCGACATTCACCTCGAATACAAGCTGCGAATCACGCGCGATCAGTGCTTGACGCAGGCACGCGAGGCCGTACGCTTTGCGAATTCGCTCTGCGACGATGTCGAGTTCTCTCCCGAGGACGCCACCCGCACCGACCCCGATTTTCTTTGCCGCGTGCTGGATGCCGTCGTCGAAGCCGGAGCGACTACGTTGAACATTCCCGACACCGTCGGCTATGCGGTTCCCTCGGAGTTCGGGGCATTGATTGAAACCATCCGCAAGCGGGTCAAGGGAGTTGACCATGCAACCATCTCTGCTCACTGCCACAACGACCTCGGCATGGCCGTCGCGAATGCGCTCGCAGCCGTCGCCGCCGGTGCGCGGCAGGTCGAGTGCACAATCAACGGTATTGGTGAGCGTGCGGGGAATGCCTCGCTTGAAGAAATCGTCATGGCGATGCGCGTTCGGCCTGATCAGTATCCCTACGAAACCGGAGTCGTGAGCGAGCAGATATTTGCCGCCAGCCAGGTGCTGAGCGAGATTACCGGGGTTCCCGTGCAACCCAACAAGGCGATCACCGGGCGCAACGCCTTCGCCCATGAGGCGGGCATTCATCAGGATGGCGTGCTGAAAAATCCGCTGACGTACGAAATCATGACGCCGCGGTCGGTGGGCGTGCCCGATTCGAAGCTTGTTCTCGGCAAACACTCAGGAAGGCACGCGCTTGGCATTCGCTGCGAGCAGCTCGGTTATCAATTCGACCGCCGCACGCTCGACGAAGTGTACCGACGTTTTGTGCGCCTGGCCGATAAGATCAAGCACGTGGAAGATCATCATCTGCTGGAATTGATTCGCGACACGCATAAGCCGTCGAGTTCGGCCACGCCGCTGATCGAGCCGATCCCCTCTGCCTTGGCGGCTGCAGCGAGCATTTCGACGCCAGACCGCGTCTCAACCTCTGACTCCGCAAAGCCGTTTCCCGTGACGCCCGCGACCAACCCTTTCGGCGCGCCACTTCCCGTCGCCTCGGAAGGTCAGCACGAGCAGACCCAGCAGGAAGACTACCTGTGGGGTGTGTAAGCTGATCTGGTAATTTGTATTGGGGTAGTTGAATGGCTCCTGCGCTTCGCGAAATTACCCAACTACAAAATTTCCAGACCACCAGATTCCCTTTATGCTCCTGAAAATCACTGTTCTTTCGGGCGATGGCATCGGCCCTGAGGTGACCGAGCAGGCTGTTCTGGTTTTGCGCTCGGTTGCCGGTGTTTCCGGGCATCAGCTCGAACTTCAACACAAGCCGATTGGCGGGGCCGCGCTGAAGGCCTGCAACGATCCCCTTCCAGCGGATACGATCTCGGCGTGTCTTTCGTCGTCGGCCGTGTTGCTCGGTGCGGTCGGAAGCCCGGCCTTCGATCACAATCCCGGACATCTTCGGCCCGAAGCCGGATTGCTGCGCCTTCGCCGGGAGTTGGGCGCCTTCGCGAATTTGCGCCCGGCGATTTTGTTTTCAGCGCTGGAAGATTGTTCTCCGCTACGTCCGGACCTTGTTCGCGGCACCGACATGTTGATCGTGCGCGAGTTGCTGGGCGGAGCATATTTCGGACAACCGCGTTCGATTGAAGGAATTGCTGGCTCGCGAGTTGCGATCAACACGATGCGCTACGGCGAGGATGAGATCGACCGGGTTGCGCGTGTCGCGTTCGAGTTGGCCAGGAAGCGACGCCGCAAGGTTCTTTCGGTCGACAAGGCCAACGTTCTCGAATGCTCACGATTGTGGCGCGAGGTGGTCACGCGCGTGGCAAGAGACTATCCCGAGGTGAATCTCGGCCATCAATACATCGATTCGGCAGCCATGCTGCTCGTGCAGCGGCCAACGGAATTTGATGTGATCCTGACCGAGAACATGTTTGGCGATATTCTGTCCGATCAAGCCGGCGGCGTTGTTGGATCACTCGGTTTGCTGGCTTCGGCAAGTATCGGGGGGCAAGTCGGACTTTATGAGCCGGTGCACGGCTCCGCCCCCGATATCGCCGGCAAGGGGATCGCAAATCCGTTGGGCGCGATTCTCAGCGTCGCAATGATGCTGCGCTATTCGTTTCAGCTGGACGGCGAGGCGGCATGCATTGAAAATGCGGTTTCAGCAACTTTGTCGCAGGGAGCGCGAACGGCGGACCTCGCGCGTAAAGCGCATCCCGCGATTTCGACCTCGGAAATCGGACGCAGGGTTCTCGAAGCGGTGCAAGCTAGCGCACCGGCAACCGCGTAAGAGCTCTCTTTTGTTGAGCTTCGCTGGTTTAGCCAGCCGATGTCACTTCCATTCTCCTCACCCCAAAACCGGGCGCGCTGAGAGCCGGGGCGGTCAAACGTGGTGGCCGTGACCGCCGACAGCCTTGGCCGGCTCGGTTGCCGCGGCGGTTGATGGGTCGTATTTTCCCGTCAGATCGTTCCACCGGACATGCAGCATCTCCACAAACATGCGCGAGCCGTCGGTGAGGGGATGGATCCGCGTCCCTCCGCTGTGTCCCCAGAGAACAGGAATTTCTTCGACTCTGAATCCAAACTTTCGCGCGAGAAACAGAATTTCCGGATCAAATCCCCAGCGCTCAATTTTTTGCAGCGGAAAAATGGCCTGCACGGTGTGTTGTTTGAAAGCCTTGAAACCGCATTGCGTGTCTTTGAATTGCAAGCCGAGCGTGATACGCAACAGAAGATTGAAAATGCGTCCGAAGATCTGCCGATGCAACGGCTGGCGTTGCGTTTGCGTTTCGGCGCGCAGCCAGCGCGAGCCGATGGCGATGTCAGCTCCTGCTTGGAGAGCTTCGATGAGTTTGGACGCTTCTTCAATCGGCGAGGAAAGATCAGCGTCGCTGAAGAGTACAATTCCTCCGCGGGCGTGAAGCATGCCGTTGCGCACGCTGTAGCCCTTGCCGCGATTGCCCGGATTGTTCACGACCCGCAGCAGGGGATGGCTATCGGCGAATTGTCGTGCAATTTGCTCGGTGTTATCCCGCGAGCCATCGTTGACGACGATCACTTCCGCGTTCCACCCCCGGCCGTGTAGATAGGCCAGCACCTTATTTAAGGTGCCGCCCAAGCGCGCGCTCTCGTTGTACGCGGGAATGACAATGCTGTACGTCGGGTCCAAGACAGGCTCGTTCTCTGCCCCCAATTCCTATCGCAGAAGCTCGCTCATAACGATTGCGAGCTTAGGATGCAGAAAAGTGAGGCTGCGTTATTGTACGTTTGGCGGCGAGATTTTACGAAAAAATCGAAGCCCGAATCAGTTGAATGCCGGATAGCAATCTGAGAATCCGCTCACGCAACCTGGCGTTGCTGTTCGAGCATGGCGAAGTATTCGGCAACAAGTTCGGCGTCCCACAAGCCGCGTCGAGCCTCATCGCGCATGGTTTGCGAAGCTTGCTCGTGGGTCAGTGGAGGCTTGTAGGAACGAGCCGTGCGGAGAGCGTCGTAAACGTCGACCACCTGAAGGATTCGCGGCAACACCGGAATATTCGCCGCTACCAGTCCGTCGGGATAGCCCGATCCATCGGAGTGCTCGTGATGATGCCGAATAATGGGCAATACGAGCCTAAGCGAGCGCAGCGGCTTGCAGATATTCTCACCGGTTATAGGATGCTGTTTGATTACGTCCCATTCTTCGGGAGTAAGATCACTGCCTTTTTTCAAAATCTCGTCAGGCACAGCGATCTTGCCCAGATCGTGCAAATATCCGCCGCGGCGCAGAGCGATAATCGAATCATCATCCATTCCCAGATGGCGTCCGAGATCGACCGCGCGCAGGGCCAGACGCTCGCAATGGCCCTCGGTATAAGGATCGCGGCCCTCCACGATCAACCCGAGCGTGCAGAGAACCGAATCAGCCTGCTCCAGTTCGTCAGTAAACTCTTTCAAACGCAGCAGCGACTTCACGCGGGCGATCAGTTCTTCGGCCAACACCGGTTTATTCAAGAAATCGTCGGCCCCGGCCTCGATGCCGCGCAACTTGTCATTGGTGTCGCACAGCCCGGTGATCAGGACAAACGGAATGAGCCGCGTGACCGGGTTTTCTTTTAATATGCGGCAGAGTTCATATCCCGACTTGCCCGGCATCATCACGTCGGAAAGGATCAGGTCAGGCGCATGACGTCGCACTTCGGCTTCGGCTTGCTCCGCGCTGGCGGCCGTGATCACGTCATAGCCGCGAATCGACAGCAACTGGCTCATCAGCCCCGCCACGCTGGGTTGATCGTCGACGACCAGGATTCTCGGGGCACGACGCCGTGGAAGAAGGTCACCCATTTTGGAATAAGAAGCCCTGTTTCGGCGGAAAGTTGTCCTCAGGCAGCCGAAGCGCCGAGAGAACAAAAATCCCCTGGGTTCTGCAATTCTAGATCAAAAGGCCGTCCCCATTCTCGCCCTTCCGCGGCTGGGAACAACTTTATTGTGAAACATGTTGCAGCTTTGTCGATCAGAATTCCATCGCGAAACTCGCAGTCGCCGCCCGCGACCGCAGCCCCTGCACGGGATGGGACCGGTTGCTAATCTGAGAACATGAGAAGCCAGATGCGGTTGTTGTTGGCGGGGTTGTTGTGGATCGTACTTCTGGGGCGGAATTGCTGGGCCGCGACCGAGGTTCCGGTCATGGCCTTTGGAAAAAATCGGTGTCCGCGCCGTGCATCGCCGGAACCAGGCACCGAGTGAAAGCCGCGGTCCATGAGAGTTCGTGCACTAAGCGTCGACGGCCGCGCAGGAAGGAATACTTTGTGGGGCCGGCTCACGACATCGGCGGGCGTTTTGCCTGAACGACAGCCCACACCCCAAGATTCAATTCCGCACTGGCAGTGGCAGCGCGGGGGATGGTTGATCGTGGATCGCTTGACCGGACGCGTTTCCCCTGATCACTCTTCCGGAATTCGCTCTATTCCGCGGCCAGATGGTATCAGGACTACGTTGCCCATTGCGGCCTTGGGGATGATGGGAACAAGATCGGCGCCGTGGGGCCCAGATCGGAAGGCGCAAGCCGGTTGTAAGAAAGCTTTTATCCGGTGACAGCCTGCAAGCATGACGCCGCCGCCGATTCTGCACGTTCAGCCTCAGTACGGGAGCCCAATCCGATCCGCGTCAGTTTTGCAGCCGCCGGTGTTCCCAGGCAAACATTCCCGCTCCGCGGACAAGTCGTCGACGTGGTGAACGACGCCGAAGACGACGAAGACTCAAAATCGCACACCGGAAGGCGCAGACGGTATCCTTCACATTTTCGTCAAGTCCATTCCGTGCCGCTCTTTGCCGGCGGCGGTCACGATCGCTACTAAAGACGCGATGATGAGCACCGTCCAGGCCAGCACCGGCGGATATCGGCCGCCAAAACGCGTTTCCACCAGCCTGGCCTGAATCACCGCATTGCGTGACGACAACAGATTGCCCAGTTGATACGCGAATCCCGGCAACGTGCCTCTCACCGTCGCCGGCGACAATTCGTTCAGATGCGCTGGAATCACTCCCCAAGCTCCCTGCACCATGAACTGCATGAGAAATCCGCCGAGCGCGAGCAAGAGCGCGCCATGGGAGTACGCCCAAAGGGGAATCACCGGAATCGCCAGCAATGCGGCAATCACAATCGCCCGGCGGCGGCCAATCCGCTCCGACCACGAGCCGAAAAAAATTCCTCCCAGCAGCGCTCCAATGTTGTAAACGATCACAATCGTCGCAGTCGCCCGCGCCCCGAAGTTCATATTTCGTTCAAGAAAAGTCGGATACAAATCCTGCGTCCCGTGGCTGAAGGAATTAAAGGCAAACATCAGCAGCACGAGAAAGGCGAAAAGACCAGCGTGGGGCAAAATATCCACGAGCAATTGGTCCAGCGCACTAGGCGCAGCGCCCCTCTGGCGCCAGGCCGGTGACTCCTCGACTTTCATCAGTAAAACAATGACGAACACGGACGGGATCGTTCCAATCACGAACATGCCGCGCCAGCCGAAAATCGGGAACAACGTGCCATACACAAGCGCGGCAACCAGATATCCCACCACGTAACCTTCCTGCAGCAAGCCGGAGAAAAATCCGCGGCCTTCCGCGGGCAAAGTCTCGAAGGCAAATGCCGCACCCACGCCCCATTCCCCGCCCATGCCGATCCCGAACAGAGCGCGAGTGATCAGAAAAATCTTGAGCGTGGGGGCGAAAGCCGACGCCAGTTCGAAGACGGAATAGGTGATGACATTCAGCATCAGAGTGGGGCGGCGTCCGAACCGGTCGGCCATCATTCCAAACACAACCGCACCCACCGGCCGCATGGCGAGTGTCCAGAAGATGGCTTCGCTGATGGCCGAAACTTTTTCGTGGAATTGCGCTGCCAGCGCATTGACGCAAAGAATCAGAATGAAAAAATCGAACGCATCGAGCGACCAGCCTAGAAAACATGCAAGGAAGGTTTTGCGCTGGAGTGGCGTCAGCCGGCGAAAATGTGCCAAGAATTCCATCCGTACTGGGTGTCCTCCGTGTCCTCCGCGGTTGACTGTTTCCGAGCGCATCGAGGACAGCGGATGCTAGCATAAGCCTGATAGCCAGAGAAACCTCCCACTCCCTCTATGCCGGAAGTCGATCTCCCACAGCGCCAGGCCACCGACACGTTGATGCTCACGGGTTTCTGGTATCGCGCGCTTCCGGCTCACCGCGTGCACCGCAACCAGTTGAAGAAAGCCACGCTCCTCGAGATTCCGCTGGTGATTGGCCGTGACCGCCTGGGACAGCCATTCGCGCTGCGCGATGCCTGCCCGCATCGTGGCATGCCGCTAAATCAGGGCCGCTTCGATGGCGAAAATCTGGAATGCCCCTATCACGGTTGGCAATTTGACGTGCACAACGGCCAGTGCCAGCTCATTCCTTCACTCACGCACGATCAATCGTTGAAGATCGGCCGCATTTATGCCGGCAGCTATCCTTGCGAGGAGCAAGACGACTTCATCTGGGTCTACATTCCCGATCCTGGCCCACCCGGTGCAGGGTTCACCGCGCCCGAGGAAGCTCCTGACGCTGCGCCACAGATCGAGAAATTCAGCGAGAGGTACAAACTTGCTTATCTGCAAGCGGAGATGCCGGTCAGCATCGATCACGGGATCATCGGGCTGATGGACCCGGCGCACGGTCCGTTCGTGCATCAGGCGTGGTGGTGGCGTTCCCGGCACAGCATGCACGAGAAGCAAAAGAATTTCGAGCCGATCCCCAACGGCTTCCGCATGAGCGCGCACGCTCCTAGCTCAAATTCAGCGCCCTACAAGCTTTTGCGTCTTTACGTCGACGCCGACTCCATTACCACAACCATCGATTTTGTGCTGCCCAATATTCGCACCGAGACCATCCGCGCCGGAAAGTATTGGTTCTCCAGTCTGACTACCGTCACACCCATCACCCGCAGCCAATGCCGCATCGACGTAGTCGCTGCCTGGAATGTTTTCCGCTGGGTTCCGTTTGGGCCTGAGCTGTTGAAGTTCGTTTTTTCGAAATTCGTCGAGCAGGATCGCCGCACCATGGAAATGCAGGCGGAAGGGCTGAAGCACAATCCGCACCTCATGCTGATCGACGACGCCGATCGCCCCGCGAAGTGGTATTTCCAACTAAAAGCGGCGCATCTGGAAGCGAGACGCACCGCAACGCCGATGAAACACCCGATGCAGGGGCCCGTGACGTTAAAGTGGAGGAGCTAGCGTGGCGCGGGCGCTGCTGCCCCGCCCGGCCGCTGGAAATCGGTGATGTTTTCAGGAGCTTGGAACAGAGAACTGAGAGAGCTGCCTCACTCCACCAGCCACTCCAGCGCTTCTTCGCGCGTCTTGAACGTGGGAAAGTCACGCTGGGAAAAATTCTTGAAGTTCTCGTAAAACACATGGGGAACGGATTCCGTTCCAATCCATGCCGATTTTTTGACGTAGGGTCGGTCGAGCACGAGGACCTGTTTGAGGCGAGTCGCAACTGTTTTGTCGACTTCCGCTCCCGAGAAATCGGCAAGAATGAGCATGGTACCCGGCTCGTGCCGCGCCACATGGGCGCGAATCTGATCAAGCAGCAGGAGAATCTCTTTCGCCGCGCACTGGCTGAAATCAATGAGGAAGATCACCTGCCCTTTATGCTTGATGAAGCGCAACCGTTCGGCCCGAGGCCGGTTGGAAGGGGTCGGGTTGGAGGAAGTATCGTCGTTGCTCACGCAAGCAATCCCTCCACCACGCCGTAAGCGCCGTCCAGCGCGGCATCGAGCGCCGATGCGTCCTTGCCACCGGCTTCTGCCAGATCCGGACGTCCGCCCCCCTTGCCACCCACCTTCTGCGCCACGGGCGCGATCACCTTGCCTGCCTGCACTCGCGAAGTCAAATCCTTGGTGACACCCACAATCAGTGCGACGTTGCCATTCGACGCCGACCCGAGCACGACCACCCCCGATCCGAGCTTGTCGCGCAGTTGATCGACCAGCGTGCGCATCTGCGCGCGCTCCAGATTGTCGACCCGATGCGCCAGCACTTTCACGCCCTTTACGTCTTTGACTTTTTCGCCGATGTTGGCCGTGGATGACGCCGCCGACTTCATCCGCGCCTGATCGAGCTCGCGCTGCAAACGCTTGATCTCGGCATCTTTTTTTTCCAGCTCAAACCTGAGCGCTTCAGCCGGGGAGAATTCATGGGTGCCCCCCCCAACACGGTTTTCCTGCGATGGAGACTTTGATTCTTCGGTTGTCTTCGCGGTTTTCGAGGGGTGGGAACCCGCAAATCCAGATACCAGTTCTTCCAGTTCGTGATCCCTTCGGAAATGCTGCAGCGAACCCTCGCCCGTCACGGCCTCAACTCGCCGCACGCCCGACGAGACGCTGCCTTCTTTCAAAATCTTGATTAGCCCGATCTCGCCGGTCGCGCCTGTGTGCGTTCCGCCGCAAAGCTCGGTTGAAAAATTCCCGATCTTGATTACGCGCACCTTGTCGCCGTACTTTTCGCCAAACAGCGCCATGGCGTGATATTCGTTGATCGCGACATCGATCGGAACGTTTTCGATCACCTCGACTTTGCGGTTGCGCAACACTTCTTTGTTGATGATGTCCTCAATATCCTGCAACTCTTCGTCCCCGACCGCCGCGAAGTGCGAAAAATCAAAGCGCAAATGATTCGGCGCGACCAGCGACCCAGCCTGCTTCACATGCTTGCCCAGCACCTCGCGCAATCCGGCATGCAGCAGATGCGTCGCCGTGTGATTCCTCATGGTGGCTTCGCGAATCTCGGTGTTCACGACTGCGTCGACGCCATCTCCGATCTTGAGGGTGACCGATTGTTCTTTCGCGCGGTTGCCCCACCCCTCCGCGGTCCTTGCGGAGGGTGGCGACTTGATGACGACCTGATGCGCTCTTACGCCCTGAACGGGGTGGTAACACCCCTTCACCTCAGCGATGACTGTGTTGTGATCATCCGAGTAAAGCCATCCCCGATCTCCGACCTGCCCGCCAGCTTCGGCATAAAACGGCGTGTGATCGAGGATGACTTCGCCCTCCTCGCCCGGCTTCAGCTCCTGCACCCCTTGGCCGTTTTTGATGATCGCCAGCACTTCACAGTCATTCGACCGCGTCTGCCAGTAGCCCTCAAATTGCGATTTCGGCAACTGCTGATACGCCGGATTCGCCGTCTGCTTCGCCGCGCCTTTCCAGGAAGCGCGAGCACGCTCGCGCTGCTCCGACATCGCGCGGTCGAAACCCGCTTGATCGAACTCGATTCCCCGATCGCGCGCGGCATCCTGCATGAAATCCAGCGGCATGCCGAACGTGTCGTAGAGCTTGAACGCCTTCTCACCTGCCAGGACAGGCCCGCTTAGGGGCCCTTGTATGGGTTGTCTGTGCGCAGGAGTTGGTTGGTGACGACCTGCTTCGATGTCCCTGCGAAGGGAAGAAGCCAACTCGAAATCCATTCGGGAGGCAAGAAGTTCCTGCTCGAGCTTCTCCAATCCCACTTCCATGGTGTGCCCGAACCGGACTTCTTCCGCGAACACCGCCTTCGATACTCGCTCCGCCGCCTCATTCAACTCGGGATAGGCGTCATTCATCAGATCGCGAACGGCAAAGACCATCTCATGCAGAAACGGCTTCGTCTGACCGAGCAGACGTCCGTGCGTGATCGCGCGGCGAATGATTTTGCGCAGCACATATCCGCGGCCCTCATTCGATGGCACCACGCCGTCAGAAATCAGAAATGTCGCAGCCCGGGAATGATCGGCAATCACCCTGAGGGATGCAGCCGATTTGTGGCCGGAAGAGCCAGCCGAGCTTTGCTCGGCCGGGCGGAGGAATGCGCCCGCCCCCAGCGGGTCCGTGCCCGTCTCAGCCTGTCTGGAGATGGCCGCCCCCGGCTGTCCGGGGGAGCGCGGTTCGCCTGCCGTCAACTCCGCTGCGCGCTTGATCAGCGGCGTGAACAAATCAGTTTGATAATTGGAGATGACGCCTTGCAACACCGCGGCCACACGTTCCAGTCCCATGCCGGTATCGATCGACGGTTTCGGCAAGGGATTCAACTTCCCCGAAGCATCGCGATCAAACTGCATGAACACCAGATTCCAGATCTCGACATAGCGCCCGCAATCACAACCGAAAGCGCAATCCGTGTGCGACTGATCCGACGCCGCCGGACCCGCGTCGTAATGAATCTCGCTGCAGGGGCCGCAGGGGCCGGTGTCGCCCATCTGCCAGAAATTGTCCTTCAATCCAAACTCGAATACGCGCCCTTTCGCGACTCCCTGCGCCAGCCACAAATCGTACGCCTCGGCATCGCGCGGAACGCCGCCTTCGCCGCTGAAGATCGTCACATACAGCCTCTGTTTCGGAATCCCGAACCACGCGGGCGAAGTGATCAGCTCCCACGCGTAGGCGATTGCATCCTTTTTGAAGTAATCGCCAAACGAAAAATTCCCCAGCATCTCAAAAAACGTGTGGTGCCGGTCGGTGAATCCCACATTTTCGAGATCGTTGTGCTTGCCGCCCGCGCGCACGCACTTCTGCGAACTCGTCGCCCGGGAATAATCGCGTTTTTCGAGTCCAAGAAACACATCTTTGAACTGATTCATTCCCGCATTGGTGAACAACAGCGTGGGATCGTTCTGCGGCACCAGCGACGACGAGTGCACCTCTCGGTGTCCTTTTTCGACGAAGAAATCGAGAAACTTCCTGCGGATTTGCGATCCAGTCAGCATGGATAAGTAATTCTAAATGATTGGAAAACGGGCAGGGTTTTTGAAAAACAAAACCACAGAAAGAACAAAGATCCGCGAGGTACTACTTCCCGGTGTTGTTCCTCTGTGGTTGTTTGTCCTTTGCCAACTTACTTTGCGGTGTCGGCAGGCTTGGTCTCGGCAGTTTTGTCGTCGCTCTTTTTCAGCTTGTGTTCCGCGTCATTGAAGCCTTTCTTTACCGTACTGCCTGTCTTCTTGGCGGCTTTCTCGGTGTCCTTTGCGGCAACTGTTGCGCCTTTCTCCGTGTCCTTCGCCGCGACTTTAGTTCCTTTCTCCGTATCCTTGGCCGCAACCTTTGCGTCCTTATCGGTGGCCTTCGCTGCCTTCTTTACTCCCTTGTCCGTGTCTTTTGCGGCGGTCTTGGTGTCTTTCTTGACATCGTTCCCGGCGGTTTTGGTCGCATCCTTCATCTCAGTGCCGGTCGATTTCTTCTCGGTTGACGTCGAGTCCTGCGCCCTGGCTAAGGGAACCGCCGCCAGCAGTAGAGTCAATGCAATTCCTGTCCACTTCGCTTTCATAAGCCCTCCGTGCGCCGGTCAAACCGGCAAGTTGTAGTGAATGCAAGTTTCATACGTTGAAGGTGTAGCGAACCACAACGGCCCCGAGTCATGCGGAGTCGCTGGTGAGGGCGGGGTACCGAGTGGCGGCAGGTCTTGCGCCGTCGCAGCCAAGGAAACCACCCGCCGTGGCGCCGAACCAGGCGCTATCTTGCGCGCTGCTTCCCGCCGGCTAAAGTTTGTCATCCTTAATCCCCTCGCGCGCTTGGGCGTTGTTACTCGAGGTGGGGCCGGATGCGGCAACTCCGCTCGTCCGGTCTGGGGAGGGGGTCATGCGTGAGCGTGATCCCTACTCCGACTCGAACTGCAAACGGGAATTCGCCCCGAAGTATGCAGCATTGTCCGACACAACGCAAATGCGGCCCGCTTGATTTAATCGGATGCCGGATGCGGTCCGCGCGATATCTCACGGCTCCCACTCGGTCTCCAGCGCCGTCAGCGTGTCCTCGTCCACATTCCAATTCTTAAGGATCGTGAGGATGGTCTTGGTGCGGAATCCCGCCCGCAGCAGCTGACGAAAGATGC
>JASHRE010000726.1 GCA_030037515.1 Candidatus Sulfotelmatobacter sp. | reverse complement strand
GTTCCTGCAGGAGATGGCTACGGTTGTCCAGCAGTTGGGGCAGGGTGTCGGCCATGGGCAGCTCCAGGGAATGATATAGACGTTCTCTCTGGACGTACTATATGCGTACAGAAATGGAGCACTAAAAAAGAAACCTGCCGAACCCTGATTTATATGTCGCACACCCTTACCGATGACGAGCGGACGGTTTCGATTTGAACCATTACCTGGCAATCGTCCCCGAGGCTCGCGAGCCGGTCAGGCCGTGTGGCTTCCTTCAAGGCTTCAGGATCAGGTCACCGGCGAATACGTGGGCATCGAGCCGATATTCCCCTCTGCCATCGCGCTGCACCGAATTTCCCAGCCATCCTTTCGGGTCACCAAACTGACTCCCGCTGATGTCTCCGAACCTCACGGATAGATGGACATGGCCGTAGTCTTCAGGCCGAGGTACTTGAATCGTCAAATCTCCGCCGGTGAGTCGTAGGTCCTTGTTGCCCGCAATGCCTTCCACCGTCAGATCACCACCGCGCATGCGTGTGTATAGATTCGTACTCGCGGGAACGCCGATCGTGACTTGGAGTTCGTTCTTCGGCACATGGGAAAGCTTCAGGTCTACGACGTCTCCGGCCCGAACGAGCCTGACTCTTATGTTGCCAGCCTGCGCCAGGCTCTTCCCGTCAGCGCGGACCGAAAGCTTATCCCCGCTGTCTCCGAGGATCCGGAAATTACCGTCGTGCAAGCGAAGGCGTAAAGTGGCGCCGCTTGCCAGCCTAGTCTGGAAAGGCTGATCTCGAAGATGGGTGACTTCTGCCGCGTTCTGACAGAGGCTTGGAAGTGCTAAGACGAGCAGCCCTAATGTGAGCCGCACGCACGAGCCGGTAATCGCCCGAAAAATTCTGGTCATATGCCCCTCCCTGCGTGTCTTCTGCGAAGCTGGCCGGCCCAAAGGTCACGAGAGTTGGACGTTGCCCGCAGCCTGGTGTGAGCAAGTTCACAGGTTCCAGAACTCTCCCGAAACGCCTCCATCTTCACCTGTGACCTGTTCGTTTGCGACCGCAGCGCCCAGGCGCTGAGGATTTGGGAGCTGATCGGCAGCATCCATTTCGGCCGGCTTCGCGGCATCCACATCCCGCGGTCCGAGCGCTTCCAGCCGCTGCTCGGTGAGGCCGACGGTGATCCGCCGATGCGCGACCAACCCTTGTTCGCCCAGCCCTCTGCTCGCACCCTCGAGCGCTAATCATTCGGAACCCCGCTGGCAGCGGCGGGCGACTGCACGCCCTCCGGTCTCCGCCCGATCCAATGCATCCACAGATCCTGTTTCAAAAATCGCTTTGCTCATGAGTTCTCTCGATCAGACACTTTGGCCATTGCAGTTTCCCGTAGCTCCGGCTTATCCCGCGTCAATCGTGCACGCGCTGAAGCCGGTGCCAAGCGAAATCAGCACCCGCTGATCTGCGCCCATGGCCGACCGTCTCCGCAATCGGGCGCCGTCGCTTCCAGAAAGACCTGCAGCGCTTGGCAAAAATCGCGCGGGTCGTTCGCTTTAAACCAGTCCCGCCGCGAGGATCGCGCCCGTGCTCGTGCCGCCAATCGGGTCGCAGCGCTCGCACAACCGCTTCTGCCTCCTGGTTGATTGTCGAGCTGCGATTCGATCGCGGTCAGGCATTCGGAAGGAACCAGTCCCTCAGTCCTCCGCCGTCAATTGCGGGCAGTCGCCAGGGCCGGATGGTCGAACACGCGCCCTATTCATGGGAACCTGAGAACCGCGCACATCATATCGCGCCAAATTCCTCGTGGTTTACGAAAAGCATTCGGCGCGCACGAATTCCGAACACGATCCTGCGTACTGCGTGCATCGCAATGCCGAAACCGTGGCGGACCGGGTATGGAGTCCCCGCCACAGTTTCCTGCGAAAGGCTGTGATATAAGCGTGTGTAGCGAAATATTTATCTCCCAGAGGTGACTATGCGGTCACGATCCCGGCTTTTGGTCGCGGTTCTGCTATTTGCTTTCCCGGCATTTGCCCAACATGGTGGAGGAGCGCATGACGTGGGTGGCGGATTCATCCCCAAACACGGTCCTCCGCCCAGCCATGGCGCCCCTGCTCCTCATGATCATTCCTTCCGCGATGCTGAGGGACATCCCGAGGCTCCGCACGTCCATCACAACGGCGAGTGGGTGGGGCATGGGCCAAGACCAGAACTGCATCTTGATCACCCCTGGGAGCATGGCCACTTCACCGGAGGTTTCGGCCCGCATCACGTCTGGCGGCTGGCCGGGGGCGGTCCCGGCCGCTTCTGGTTCGGCGGATTCTATTTCAGCGTGGCGCCCGTCGACGTGGGTTATTGCAGCGATTGGCTCTGGGATAGCGACCAGATCGTGATCTATGAAGATCCCGACAATGTGGGTTGGTATCTCGCCTACAACGTCCGGCTCGGCACGTTCGTTCACGTGATGTATCTGGGATCGTAGCTTCAGTCTGTATAAGGAAGCGATCGGCACACGCGATGTTCAGGGGCACAGCAAGCTCAACATCGCCCACCTCATCCCGCCAGAAGCAGGCCGGCTGGGGCCCTCGGAGATCGCGCCGATCCGTCGCTCCGGCAAAAGCCGCTGGCTCGGGATGACACGCCCACTGCTGCCCGGCGTTGCCCGGTTCTTTCGTTTCTTCCCTACCAGTTTACCTTCATCGCAAACTCGAACTGCCGTGGATCGTAGGCTGCGGTCGCTTGCCCCGCGTTGGTAAATAGCGGGCTGACGGCGGCGACGTTGTACCTATTGGCGATGTTGAACGTATCGGCGATCAGATCCATGCTGACGCGTTCGGTGAAATAGAGCCGTCGCGCCACGCGCATATCGTTGAACACGGTCCAGGGCTGAACACCGGCATTGCGGCCCAGGTTCCCGTCGAGTGAGAGAAGGGTGACGAAGGGAAAACTAGTGGCCGCTGCCGAACTGGGTGTGAACGCCGCGTAGCACGGCTCCTGGAAGGCCCCTGTTGGAGAATACTTGGAAGTGACCGTCTGATAACCGCAGGCGTTGGTTGGAGTACCAGGCGCCACCGTGTTCGGACGTCCCGTAAGCGAAGACAATTGGAAATTGTCGTCGCTTCCGGTAATGATGTTGAACGGCCTTCCCGATGCCACCTGAATGATCGGAGCCAGAGTCCAATTGCTGAGAGCCTTGCTGGCAAAGCCATTTCCCCCGACCCTGCCCGACTGATATACACCGCTGAACACGAATCGATGCCGCTGGTCAAAGAGCGAAGTCGAACGGTCGACCTCGGGATAGTAGCTGTCTTGCGGCGTCAGCGTAGATTGCAGGTCGGTCGAATCGTCAATCGCGTGCGACCAGGTGTACGACCCCAAAAACTCGTAGTGATCGCCGAAGCGCTTGCGCAAGTTGGCGCTGAATCCGTGATACACAGAGCTTCCGTTGGAATATTGTGCGTCCATGTCGCCGAATGGAACGCAGCCCGCAAAGCTCGCGGGATCGCAATTGTTATTGAAACCGGCGCTGCTGTATCCCAACGAGGCGAGATATTGCATGACCGCGGGCAGGATGGTCGTGACGCAGGCACCGCCGCCGAAGGCGCTCACAAAATTCGCAATCGACGGGTTGATTCCACCGGGACGGAAAAAATTGGTCAGCGCGGCTGAGACCCACGGCAATCCGGTGTTGGGATTGACGCCGCAAGGCTCCGCTCCGGTGCCAACTTCAAGTGGGCCCGCCGCAGCATTCGAGTTGGGATCGCTATAAGCCGCCTGCCAATTGGCGGTCAGCAAATCTCCACGAATCGTGTTGGCGTTGATGGGTCGGTTCAGATGCCGTCCACCGTTGAAATTGTAAGCGAGATTGAGAGCATATCCATGACCAAGGTCCCGTTCAACGCTGAGATTCGCTTGCTGGGCGTATGCATACACAAAATTCTTGGCCTGCGGATATCCAAAAGGCTGGAACGCCAGGGGAAATGCCGCGCCACCTAACTGCGCGGGAGGATTGGTCAGATATTGCTGCTCGAGAAAAAGGGACTGGTTCGACTGGCCCACGGGAAATAACGACCGGAATTGCTGCTGATTGGGTTCGTAGTTGAGTTGGCTCACCGGCATGCAATTTGGGTTGGCGAGCGTACCCGTGAAAATGCTCGCCGCATTGAGGTTCCCGGGGCTGAAAGCAGTGGATGCTGCGGTACACGGGCTGCCCCCGGCAAACGCCAATTGCCCGCTGGAGGAACCATCCGAAGCCTGGCCGAGGAAATAAAGCCCGAGCAGGGGATGGTCATAAAACATTCCATAGGACATCCGAACCACCGTCTTGCCATCTCCCTTGGGATCCCAGGCGACGCCGATTCGCGGCTGAATATTCTTGGTATCGGTCTGAATACCCTTTTGCACACCAAGCAGGTTATACGCCGGGAGAGCCAGCCCCTGGGGGGGTGGGAATGTCGGCGGAATCTCCACGTCATAGCGCAGGCCATAGTTCAGCGTCACTTTTGGACTCACCCGCCACGAATCCTGCCAGAACGCACCGATCGGCACGTTGCGAAACGAATCGCTCGGACTGCCAATGCCCTGAACAAAATCTTGGGGCAGGCCTGCGCCATACGCTTGCACCGCGGACAAAGCCGGAAAATCGGGGAGGACGCCGGGCACAGGATTGATGAAACCCAGGCTCAGTCCTGAGATCGATCCGAAATCGTAGACTCCGCCATAATTCACCGTGAAGGTCGCGGTGAGCGGCAGGTAATTGAAGTCGACTCCAAACTTCGTATCGTGATGCCCGATCGTCCAGGAAAAATTGTCGGTGAACTGATATCGCTGCTCCACACGCTGAATGTAGGAATATGGCTCGCGTCCGAAGAAGGCGAATCCCGGGATGTTCACCGCAGGATCGGAACCGCCGGGAATCGCAGTGTTATAGAAGTA
>JASHRE010000725.1 GCA_030037515.1 Candidatus Sulfotelmatobacter sp. | reverse complement strand
CTGATTCTTCCCCGATACACCCAACCGGAGAAGGATCACCAAATGCTGCTCCACCAGTTGCACCTACAGTTGCCATCCCAACCATCCCCGAGAATAGTCTCCCAGGGGGCGGAAACCGTCGCATAAGAGGGGAAACTGTAGTGAAGACCTTTTGATGCCTCGGACGTAAAATCAACAGCTTAGCGAATAATTTTGGCCCGGTTGTCAAAGTCGGGCTAGAACAGCGGAAGGAGGTCGCGATCTCCCGCTTGGAGTTGTTTCATTCCACCAGATCGGTTTGCATCGCCGCGGTTGTGTGACGGCGATTCTTTGGCCCCTTGCCGCAGTTCTAGTAACAATTCCATCTCGAACGCACAGGCGTGCAGGCCATTTCGCAGGAGTTCGTCGCCGCGGTGCAATCGGCGATGACGACTGGGTTCGCACCCGGCGCTGCGGTGCCTGCTGCTGCGCACCAGATCTTTCGAAAATAATCCCTCAAGCGCGTCCCTGAGGCGTCAACAGGTTGCACCACGAATTCCAATGGCCAGACCTGCAACACACCCATCTCGCACATGGAACCGTGCCCATCCGGCGGCACGATCAGCGTTTCGGGCGACGCCGATATATGACGTTGAATAATTCCGGTGCCGGAGCAGCGACGGGTTGCAGCCTGAGTGGTAAAGTGGCCGGGTATTCGGTCGGTGGAAACTCCGGGACCGTTTGCTGCTTGCTGCCCGGACGAATTCCCCTCACGCCCAAATCATGCGTGCGGTGGCCCCTGCGTCCGGGCCTGCACTTGCAAAACCTTCGCCAGCTTACTTCGCAGTGAAATCGGCGAACGACGCGACTTTTCCTATATAAACGCGCAGAGTGCACCGCGGACCGACATGCGCGAACGCAACTTCCAGCGCGTCGGAAGGCTGTGCAACCTGTGCTGTCTCCATGGGAGCACGCGCTATATCCTGCTTTTGGTCGTAGGTGCTGCCCGGCGTGACGTTCTTATTAACGACCAGCGTCCAATGATCACGCGCGGGAATGGGATAGAGAGTGTACGCGCCGATCGGAATCGTCGACGTGCCCAGCGTGAGTTCCGCTTCGGTGAACAGCGTCATAGGCACGCCACCGGGGGTCATGGGCTTGCCGTTCGAGATTTTTTCTTTGTTCGTGGGAACCGGATTGTAGCGAACGTAGACCTGGCGTCCGTCGTCGAGATTGCAGGTGGTCTGGGATGTCGGCGGAGTGCCGGATTGCGCAGCGAGCCAGGGAGTCCACAATAACGATATGAGTACAGCTCTCCTGACGAAAGGGGCGGACATGGTGGGAGCCTCCGGCACAGAAGTTTAGCGCTGGAAAGCCTTTCAGGGGAAGGATTTTGCTGGGCGGATCAGCGCGGTGCCCACCCTTCGAAACCCGCCCTCGGTCCAAAATCCCACTTCTCGAAAACCAAAGAAGTGCACGCCCCCACCCCCGCTCGTAAGTCCACCGTCGCGGGGTTGAAAGTCTCCTTCGTCTTGGACCTTCGGTTACGTTTTCCCGCCGGTCGCCGGTTGCTAACGTCAAAAACAGGTGCCGGCGCGCTACCGACCGGGCCGCGAGGGCTCATTCATGGCGAGGGCAAAACTTAGGGTTCTTTATGGTGAGGCAGAAGAAGAGATTTTGAAACAGCAAGCGGCGGCGATGGAAAAAGCTGGCCACATCGTGCAGCAGGTTATCGGACGCAAGGCCGCCGAAGAGGCTCTGAAAAAGAACACATTCGATCTGGTCGTGCTCGGATCGACGTTGAGCCGCAACGACCGCCATCATCTTCCCTATATGGTGAAGAAGGCCAACGCCGAAACCAGCGTGCTTGTCATGCATGCCGATGGCAGCCGGCATCCGTATGTGGACGCCTGCGTCGACACGGGATCAAGCATGGAAGCCGTGCTCACGCGCATTGAAGGCATGAAAATCGCGGGCATGATGCCTGCCGCCGCCGCCGCGGGCGCGGGGCGATAAGACGCTGTCGGCTTGCTTGTTCCCGTAAACATCCGGCCACGATGTGCGCGAACCTCCAGGCGCATCCGGATGAAACGAAGCCACAAATGGTCGGGCCGCGTCGCTCCGCATACCCAGTCATCTTTGTTGAGCAGTTGCTGACGCAGAACCGACCTTGCAGCTGTTCCCTCCATCGGCAAAATTGAGACCAGTCCGCTCCGAATGGCATCCATAGCCTGTGAAATCTCCCTGCGACGAAGCAGTCATCCGATCGGCAGCGCCCGCAATTCGGGGTGCAGCCGACGAAAGACCCTGGATCCTCGCGGCCACGATCCTCGCTTCAAGCATGGCTTTCATCGACAGCACGGTTGTCAATGTTGCGCTGCCCGCGATTCAAGCCAGCTTTCATGCAACCGTGGTCGGCGTGCAATGGGTTGTCGAATCCTATGGACTGTTTCTCGCCGCACTGATTCTGGTGGGCGGATCGCTGGGCGATTTGTTCGGCCGGCGTCTCGTTTTCCTGGTGGGTGTGGCGACATTTGCTGCGGCTTCGTTCGCTTGCGGGACCGCTTCGAGCATCAACCATTTGATCGTTGCCCGGAGCGTGCAAGGTGTGGGAGCGGCGCTGCTGGTGCCGGGCAGCCTTGCCATTATCAGCGTTTCTTTTGACCAAAAAGAACGTGGAAAGGCGATTGGCACCTGGTCGGGTTTTACTGCCATCACGACCGCAATTGGACCGGTTCTGGGCGGATGGCTGGTCGAGCACGCCTCCTGGCGCTGGGCGTTTTTTGTCAATCTTCCGCTTGCCGCGGCGGTCATCGTGATTTCGCTCCTGCACATCCAGGAGAGTCGCAGCTCGATTGCTGGCCAGATCGATTGGGTGGGAGCTCTATTCGCCGTGATTGGCTTGGGAGGTCTGGTCACGGGATTGATCGAATCGGCAGACTTGGGTTGGAGAAGCGTTCTCGTCATGGGAATGCTGATCGCCGGCACGGGCTGCCTTGCGACGTTTTTCTTGGTCGAAGCCCGCGTGCGCTCGCCCATGGTGCCGGTCGCCATGTTTGGGTCCCGCAGCTTCAGCGGTGCAAACCTGCTCACGCTTTTTCTGTATGGAGCGCTTGGGATTTTCTTTTTCCTGTTTCCGCTGAATTTGATTCAGGTGCAGAAATATTCCGCGACGGCAACCGGCGCCGCGGTCCTTCCGATGATCCTGCTGATGTTCTTTCTTTCCCGATGGTCAGGGGGGCTGGTCGCGCGTTATGGACCAAGGCCTCCATTGATTACGGGGCCGCTGATTGTCGCTCTCGGATTTGTGTTGTTCGCGATACCGGGGGCTGGCGCCGATTATTGCAGAAGCTTCCTTCCTGCCGTGACCATTCTGGGTTTGGGCATGGCTGTTACCGTCGCGCCACTGACGACGGTGGTCATGAATTCCGTGTCTCAGGATCGGGTTGGCGCAGCCTCTGGAATCAATAATGCCGTGTCGCGGCTCGCAGGCGTGCTGGCCATTGCTGTTCTCGGCGTCGTAATGGTGCTCGCTTTTGGCTCGCACCTCAACCACAGTCTGCGCGACATGTTGCTTCCACCCGCGGTTCTGCGGGAGCTGCAGACAAACAAGATCAAGTTGGCCGGCTTGCAGGCTCCGTCGGGCCTTGCTTCGAGCACGGCGTACGCCATCAATGAGTCGATCCGGCAAGCCTTTGTGTTTGGCTTCCGAATTGTCATGTTGCTATGCACCAGCCTATCTCTGGTCAGCGCCGCGGTCGCGTGGCAGACGATTCGTAATCACGACCGGGATCTTCGAGTTGGGTAAGGCGGAGTTAGTCCTCCGGCCGGCAACATATTGGATGGTGAGGTATTTGGCTAGCGTAGGACTACTCCGTCGTAAACGGTCCGGACGGGGGGAGCTTTTTCATCTGGTGAGCGCTGCCCAACAGGAAATCGCATAATGGCAGAAACACGTTGTAGCGTGAGGTTGGAACATCGTGATGACTCATGTGGTAAGCGCGCGCGAACTGAAGACCTGCCGGAAGCCGACCATTCATGTGAATGCGCCAATGAATTTCTTCGGTTGAAATCAGATAAAGCATCCAGCCGATGAAGACGCCCGACAGAATTCCCCAGAGTTCCGTTAGAAAACAAATCAGCAACGCTGGAATGCCGTTAACCGCAAACAATAGAAAAACGTTCTGTGGCGAGCTGGCAAGTGCGACGTGTTCTGCCGCTTGAGGCGTTCCGATCTGCGCGTGATGCTCGCGATGGCCCGTCCCGAGCGGGTTTCGAGGGTGATGTAACAGCCAGCGGTGGTAAGCATACTCAAAAGCGTTTCCCCATATCAGGCCCATCAGGACACCGAAAAGGAAACGTTCCCAAGTTACAGAACAATACAAGCCCAGCAACACTGCTGGCCCGGTTCCGCATAATAGCGCGGCTACAGCGTTGCTGCGTTTCTTCGTCTGCCCGTGTCGAATGGCAGTCCCGGAAGCTTCAATGGTCGTCGCCACTTGGCGTTCCCTTGCTCCTGAACGTTAGAACATTTTACGTCTTCTCAAACCGCGACTCCGACGAAGAAGGTCGGCAACCCGTCCATTCGCAAGCATTGGCCACGCGATGCGCGCGCTTCTCCATTTGGAATCATGCCCAGTTGCCCGGCAGACGATTTATGTGCCTCCCAGTTGTGAGGGAATTGCTGAAGCTATCTCGCGTATGGGGATGGAACGGACCGAACTTATGCACTCCCACCAGCAACATTCCCAGAACAATACCGCCTTCCGGTTGAACCCCGTCAATGACATGCCGCTTACGTCCCTCCCCGCCGAGCGACGCCCCTGATCCGTCCGGGGCGGGAGCATAGAGAGTTTCGAGGCAGCGAGCTGCCGCTGCTTAACCGGACAAGTGGGTCGGATTTACCGGGGACCTGACCATGAGCGCGAAAGGCGAACCTCTGGATCTTATGGCCAGCAGCTTACGCCAACTCCACCGCAACTGCGGACGGCGGCCCCAGTAACGAGGGGACAATTTTCAAGACGACTGGATCAGGAAAGGGGACGGGGACGATCCTTCACAAGGTTAACTCCAGTTCCGACGGGCCGCCAACCCCACCGCTAATTTGATTGAGCGTCCGATGGCAATTTCTACAGGCCGGAAAGATGTAGACTCAATGGCTGACTCGATCCACAAGGTGCGGGAGAACCTCGACGAACTTCGAGGGCTTGATCAACCGGCGATTCGTAATCAAAGGGTCAGCCGAGCGGATGGTGAGAAGTTAGTGCTGTTCAGTGGCTCACAACAAGCGGCGCTTTCTCATCGGCCCGCTGGTGTGTGTATGGCCAATTACCTGATGACGATCGGGTTGTTGCAGGCCGCCGGGGAAATTGCATTGCGTTGTCCGAAAGACTTTGGCTTAGTGAGCTTTGATGATCCCCGGCTGGGTGTGTTGCATCCGAAGCTGACGACAGTAGAACTGCCGAAACATCAGCTGGGGAGCGAAGCTGCGGAGTTGCTCATCGAGAGAATTGCCGGCAGTTCGAAGAAAGCTATGGTGCGGAGGTTACAGCCGGAGCTTTGCATTCGTGAGTCCTGTGGTTTTGCGCTGCGGGCGCGCGCGAGCGCAATACGTCGAGTGTAAGCTTCGTTTAGCAAGCATCTTCCCGTCGAATGGGATCGTCAAGCTCTGGACGCTTCATCGCGCTTTTTAGACTCGTATCTCAAGGGATGGATAAATCAACGTGGCACGAACTCTTCGCAGTGAAATCTGGTTCAACGACCGGCGCGATCCTGGGGAGACCGCGGTTTATATCGAGCGCTTCAGCAACTACGGCATTACACGGCAGGAACTGCAATCCGGCCGCCCTATTATCGGAATTGCGCAGAGCGGCAGCGATGTGGTTCCCTGCAACCGCATACATATTTCGCTCTCGGAGAGGGTGAAGGCCGGAGTCCGCGATGCAGGCGGCGTCCCGCTGGAGTTCCCCACTTATCCACTGCAGG
>JASHRE010000724.1 GCA_030037515.1 Candidatus Sulfotelmatobacter sp. | reverse complement strand
GGGCGTGACTGGACGAGCGTTTCTGCCGAGGTTTCGCTCGGCCTGTACCGGCAAGACGCCCGTCCCCACATAGTCCGTCCACGCAGACCAACCCCTCAGACCAACTAAATCTCCAGTATGACCGGCATGATTAAAGGGCGGCGCTGCGATTGCTTGGAGATATAACGCTTCAGGTCGGCGCGGATTTTTTCCTTGATCACGCCGTAGTCGGCTTTCTCTTCTTCGCTCGATTGCGAGAGTGTATCCATGACGATCTGGCGGGCGCCGTCCATGAATCCGTTTTCGCCGACGTTAAAGCCGCGGGTGACGATTTCGGGCGACGTCTCGACTCTCCCCGACAATTTGTTAATCGCGATGATCGGCAGCACGATGCCGTCTTCGCTCAGATGACGGCGATCTTTGATGATCAGATCTTCGACCACGTCGGTGCGATTGCCCGAATCGATGCAGACGCGGCCGACGTTGACGCGGCCGGCTTTGCGCGCGCCGAGTTCGTCAAATTCCAGAACGTCTCCGCTTTCGATCAGCATGACTTTGCCGACCGAACCATGCATCGCACCGGCCATTTCAGCGTGCAGCTTGAGATGCCGGTACTCGCCATGAATGGGAATGAAGTAACGCGGCTTGAGCAGATTGATGATGAGCTTGAGTTCTTCCTGGCTGGCGTGTCCGCTGACGTGGACCGGCGGCGAAGTGCCGTCTTCGTAGATGACGTGGGCTTCGCGACGGAACAGGTGATCGATCATGCGATAGATCGATTTCTCGTTGCCGGGGATGATGCGGCTCGAGAGCACGACCGTATCGCCTTTTTCAATTTTGGCGTGCTTGTGATTGTCGACGGCGGCGCGGGAAAGCGCAGACATCGGTTCGCCCTGGGTGCCGCTGATGAGCACGCATACTTTTTCCGGCGGAATGTTTTTCATCTCGCCGGGGTTGATGAGCAGGCCTTCGGGAATTTCGATGTAGCCGAGATCTTCGGCGATCTCGGCGGAGTTGGTCATCGAGCGGCCGATGAACGCGACCTTGCGGCCGTGTTCATAGGCCAGTTCGACCGCGAGCTTGATGCGATGAATCGACGAAGAAAAGCACGATATGAAAAGTCGCCGGCGGGTGTGCGCGAAGACTTCATCGAACTTGCGGCGGACCGCGCGTTCGCTGGGCGTATATCCCCTGCGCTCGACGTTGGTGGAGTCCTGAAGTAAAGCCAGCACGCCTTCTTTGCCGTACTCGGCGAAGGTGTGCAGATCGAACAGCCGGTTGTCGGTGGGGGTGGGATCGACTTTGAAATCGCCGGTGTGAATGACCACCCCGAGTGGCGTGTGAATGGCAAGCGCCAAGCAATCGACCAGGCTGTGCGTGACTTGAATGGGATGAACAGTGAACGGGCCAAGCTTGATGCGCTCATTGGCACGCATTTCGCGCAGATCGGCGGCGTCGAGTAAGCCGTGCTCGTCGAGTTTGTCTTCCACGTACGAAAGGGTAAATTCCGTACCATAAACCGGAACTCTCAGTTCCGCCAGCATCCAGGGGAGGGCGCCGATGTGATCTTCGTGTCCGTGAGTCAGGACGATGGCACGGATTTTGTCGCGGTTCTCGGTGAGATAAGAAATGTCGGGGACGACGATGTCAACCCCGAGCAATTCGGCTTCGGGGAACATGAGGCCGGCGTCGATGACGAGGATGTCATCGCCCCAGCGCACGGCCATGCAATTCATGCCGAACTCGCCCAGCCCGCCGAGGGGAATAATGTGGAGTTTTCCGGGCATGGATCAACTGTTGATGCTAGCACGTTCCGCGTCGCGAGTATCGAGTGGGGAGTGGTGAGTCTCAGGCTAAAGCGCCGATCTTCTTTGCGTCCTTTACGCGACACTTCGACGCGCTCGACTCGCCCGGTACAGTCCCTGAAGCCGCTTTTCAAACGGGGGCGACATTCCGCCCTGACCTCGGCCCTGCCCTCTGGCCGCTGAGGCCTAGGCTGCGGTAAGGTGGAGTGAATGGCTGATCCAAATAAATCATGGGTGCGAAGGCAAGTTGAACATGCGTTGGCTAGAGGGCTGACCGGGGCGTATCAGACTGTGCGCGTGGATCCGGAGAAATTCCTGCTGCAGTTGCGCCTGGCGTATCGGATGCCGATCAGCGGCTATCACGGCGTGTTTTCGCTGGAAATGAGCGAAGTCGACAATGTGGCCGAATCGATTGTCCGGAGCGGAATGAGAGTGGCCGCGGTCGAAGGCGCCGGGCTCGGGTTGGGCGGATTGATGACGATTGTGCCCGATCTCGGCATTTTGTCGGCGATTACCATGCGGACAATTCAAAAGCTGAGCCTGGTCTATGGATTCGAATTCAATACCGACGAGGAGATTGCCGAACTCTGGATTGCGGCGGCGAGCGCGGCCGGAATCGACATCAGCCGCGATGTGCTGGAGAAAGAGGTGCTCAACAGATTCGTGCCGCGGGTGATTGAGCGGATCGCGGCGCAGGCCAGCAAAGACGTGGTCGAGAAGTGGGCCGGGAGAGTGATTCCGCTGGCCAGCGCGGCCATTGGCGCCGGGCTGAATTACTGGTTCGTGCGGGCATGGGGAGAGCGGGCGCGAGCCCATTTTAACGCGCGACATCTGCAATTGCGCCCTGACCGGCTGGCGCTAATGGCGGGAAGGTTGCCGTCGTAACGGGCTCTTCACCACGGAGGCGCAGAGTGAACGCCGAACCGAATGCAGCTGGGAAGACCGATTTCAAAATTCGACGCGGCTCTCAGTCGGAGTGTGCTGCGATGGTCCACCTGATCAATTCCGCTTTCGTGGTCGAAAAATTCATCGCGGGCGAACGCACGGATGAGGCCGAAATACTCGCCAGGATGCAGAATGGCGAGTTTTTTCTGGGATGCGATGAGTCAGGAGGGCTGGTTGCTTCCGTGTACGTCGAGTTGCGTGGCAGGCGGGGATATTTCGGCATGCTGGCGGTCGATCCCAAGCGGCAAGGCAATGGGCTGGGAAGAAAAATGGTCGAGGCCGCCGAGGAATATGCTCGCGGCAAAGGTTGTACAGGGATGGACTTGACGGTACTAAGCCTGCGCTCGGAGTTGCTGCCGCTTTATCGGAAGCTGGGCTACACGGAAAGTGGCGTTGAGGGATTTCGGCCAACACGTCCGCTCAAGCCGGGACTCGAGTGCCATTGCATTGTGATGTCGAAAAAGTTGTGAGTGTCGTTCTTCAGGAGCCTTCGACCACAGCATTGCAGGGGCGCACCAGCGGTGTTCATCCGCGGAAGCATCGCTCGCAAGCCGCTTATCGCAGCCAGTCTTCCAGTTCAATACCGCGGTCGGTTTTTTGGTCGCGGTATTTCACGATCACTGGGGTGTAGAGGGATAAATCCCAAGCTTTGCCCGGATCTTTCTTGATCGCGCGCGAGCCCGGCACGACCACCCCGTTCTCCGGCACAACCAGCGGCTGATCCCCGGTCGCGCGGTACACCTGGCCGCGGACCAGATCGTAGAGCGGCGTGGAGCGTGTCAAGATTGTGCCGGCACCCAAGACGGCGCGGGCGCTGACCAGCGTCCCTTCATAAACGCCGCAGTTGCCACCGACGAGGACGTCGTCCTCGATGATCACGGGGGCGGCGTTGACCGGTTCGAGCACGCCTCCGATTTGCGCCGCCGCGCTGAGGTGGACGCGCTTGCCGATTTGCGCGCAGGAGCCGACCAGCGCGTGCGAATCGATCATGGTGCCTTCGTCGACGTAAGCTCCGACATTGATGAACATCGGCGGCATGCAGATGACCGAGGGCGCGACATACGCGCCCGCGCGAACAGACGAGCCTCCGGGCACGACGCGCACGCGATCCGCAACGGTGAATTGGCGGGCGGGAAAGGTGTCTTTGTCGACGAAGGAAAGGCCGGCAGGCATTTCCTGAAGAACGCCCAGGCGAAATCCGAGCAGGATGCCTCGCTTGACCCAGGCGTTGACCCTCCAATGATCGTCAGTCTTTTCCGCGGCGCGAATTTTGCCCTGCGTGAGCTGATCGCGGAATTCGAGGAAGATCTTGCGCGCGCTG
>JASHRE010000723.1 GCA_030037515.1 Candidatus Sulfotelmatobacter sp. | reverse complement strand
CGCTGGCATGCGGATTCGAATCGAGCAGCAGCGTCAAATCCGGCTGCAAGTCTCCCCCCACAATGCGATGCAGTTCCAATACGGCATCGCTGCCCAACTTGCGTCCGCTGCCCTGATAGGCCTCGGTCGAATCGGTGAAGCGATCGCACAGAACGATGCTGCCTGCCGCCAGCGCAGGCTCGATCACCTCCAGAATGTGCTGCGCACGCGAAGCGAACATCAGCGCCATCTCCGCCATGGGCGAAAGTCCGGCGGTGCCGGAATCGAGCAGCACTTTGCGGATTTTTTCTCCAGTCGGCGTTCCTCCGGGCTCGCGCGTCTCGACGACTTTATGTCCCGCCGCTCGCAGCGCGGCCGCCAACCGGCCCATCTGCGTGCTCTTGCCGGTCCCGTCAAGTCCTTCAAAGGTGATGAATTTTCCCCGGCGCGCCATTCCAGTCGAATCATAACAGTCAGCCTGCTCGCTGTACGCCCGAACTGGCGCTGCGCTATTCTGAATCATCTGCCGCAGAAAAATCTCATCTCGATCTCTGGAGACCTTCCGAATGAAATCCTCGAAAGTTGTGGGAGTCCTCTGTGTGGCAGTGTTGGCAATCTCAAGCTGGGCCGCGAGTGGCCCAACTGTTACGTTATCGGTTGACGCCACCGAGGCCCCGCGCAAGATTTTTCACGCCACGCTGACCATCCCCGCCAACCCCGGCGAACTCACTCTCTACTATCCCAAGTGGATCCCCGGGGAACACGCTCCCGACGGCCCCGTCGTCGATCTGGCGGGCTTGAGGTTCACCGCCAACGGCCAGACCCTGAAATGGCGCCGCGACACGCTCGACGGATTCACGCTATTCGTCGACGTTCCCCAAGGAGCGAGCGAAGTTTCCGCCCAACTCGATTTTCTTTCCCCGGCAACTTACGAACAGGGTTTCTCAGGCGGTTCATCCGCCACTGACAAGCTCGCGATCGTCAGTTGGAACCAGGTTCTGCTGTATCCCAAGGGATGGAATGCCGACGAAATCAACTACACGCCGAGCCTGAAAATTCCCGGGGGCTGGAAGTTCGGCACCGCTTTGCCCATCGATCGCCAGAATGGAAATGAAATCCATTTCGCAACCGCCACGCTCACGACCCTCATCGACTCCCCTGTTATCACCGGAGAATTTCTGAAAGTCGTCCCCTTAGCCGAGGATCCGCACGTCGAAATGGACGTGGCCGCCGATGCCGCCGCCGATCTCGACGCGCCCACCGACGTCTGGGACCACTTCAAGAATCTGGTCGACCAGGCCTACAAGCTTTTCGGCGCGCATCATTATCGCGACTATCACTTCCTCTACACTCTTAGCGATCACGTGGCGCACTTCGGCCTCGAGCATCACGAATCCGATGACAGCCGCACCGACGAGCGCTCCCTCATCGACGACACCGAGCGCAAAGTCTCGGCCAGCCTGCTGCCGCATGAATACGTTCATTCCTGGAATGGGAAATTTCGCCGTCCTGCCGGCTTGGCCACTCCCAACTATCAGGACAAAATGCTGGACGATCTGCTCTGGGTCTACGAAGGCCTGACGAATTATCTTGGATTCGTCCTCACGGGCCGCAGCGGTCTGCTGACCGAATCACAGGATCGCGAAGACCTTGCCAACACCGCCGACGAGATGGCCCATACTCCCGGCCGGATCTGGCGCAACCTGCAGGACACGGCGAACGCCGCGCCCCAGCTTTATTTCGCTCCCGATTACTGGAAATCGTGGCGGCGCAGCGTCGATTTCTATCCGGAAGGTACGCTGGTCTGGCTGTGGGCCGACGTCATCATCCGCCAGCAAAGCCATGGCCAGAAATCAATTGACGATTTCTGCTATCTGTTCCACGGTCCGCCCAGCACCGGGCCCGAGCTGAAAACCTACACCTTCGATGACGTGGTGAACGCGCTCAATCAAGTAGTTCCCTACGATTGGCGCGGTTTCTGGCTGGAGCGCTTGAACACCCACGATCCCCAAGCTCCGCTCGGCGGCATCGAAGCCAGCGGGTGGAAGCTCACCTACGACGACAGCCCTTCGGACATGACCAGCGCCGCAATGTCAATGGAGCACGCGGCCCCGGGAGGATCATCGCTCGGGTTGGTCATGCGTGACGATGGCACCATCATCGACACCATCGAGAACATGATCGCGGCCAAAGCGGGCATCGGTCCAGGCATGCGAGTGATCGGCGTCAACGGACGCCGCTACTCGAATGATGTGCTGCGCGACGCGCTGAAAGCGGCGAAAACGAACAATTCTCCCCTCGAGTTGCTGGTCGAGAACGACGAATATTACAAGATCTACAAGCTCGACTATCACGGAGGCGACCGCTATCCCCACCTGGTGCGGGACGAGTCGAGGCCGGACTTGCTAAGCGAGATATTAAGGGCGAAGTAGAACACCGCCCCTGCCGAAATGCGTCATCCCGAAAGTCGGCGCAGTTCAGCCGACTAAGGGATCTGGCACACACGCTGAGAATCGGCACAGTGCGCGCCAGATCGCTCTCTGCCTGAAGAAGGGCTGCGGTTGGGATGGCCTCTCGCCGATTGAAGCCTTCTATCGTCCCCTTGTGTACCAGATCGATCCCGGAGATTTGTAATCCTGGCCTTCGCCCCACACGACGTGCGTCGTGCCTTCATTGTCGATGGCCATGCTGAAGTAGTCGCCGAAAGGAAAGCGGAATCCCCGAGGAAGAATGTAGTCGTAACCACGCGCCGGACCGGAAAGACGCGTTTCGGCACTCCAGGTCGCGCCGCCATTGCTCGAACTTCGATAAAACGTGTTCCACAGCGGCAGCCGCGGAAGTGATGCTCTGGTATCCATCCACGCGATGCGAACGTCGCCGGAAGCGCCCGCGACCACAGCCGGAAATCCGTGCTCCACTCCTATGCCGGCCGACGACACACTCAGGTGCGCCGACCAGCTCGCGCCGCTCGTCGTGGAAGTCGAGAAGTAAATCCGCTCCGGACCGCCGTTGGTCGCGCCCGCGTTCCACAGCGCGTACAGCGTTCCGGCAGAATCGGAACTAAGCGCGAT
>JASHRE010000722.1 GCA_030037515.1 Candidatus Sulfotelmatobacter sp. | reverse complement strand
GTCGACCGCATAGGTCATATGCTCGATGGTGTGATAGATCTTCATCGCCAGCTCGAACTGCGCCTGGCGGTCTGCAAGCGAAAATTTGGCGCGCGGATCGAGCACGACGTTGATTTGCTCGGTGTAGACGTTGTCGCCCTTCGTCATCCTCACCGTGTAGGTTCCGGGCAGCACGCGCGGTCCCTGAGTGGCCTCGAATAATGCAGTGGCCGCGGGCGGAACTGCCGGCGCTTTGATGCGCATCGACCAGGCGGCGCGGTTCAGGCCGCGATGCTTGCTGCCGGCGACGCTGTCGATGACTTTGCCGTTCTGGTCGAGGATCTCGATTTTCAGATCGCCGAAAATGTGCCGGCCGCGCTGATAATAGGTAACCTGCGCGTCGGTCGGGCGATTGCGTCCGGTGAACGTTTCATCGCCTTCCGACCATCCGCCGAACGTGTCCAAGTATTGAATGGTCCTGCCGGGAAGCAGGGTGGCTTCCTTCGCCATGAGATCGGGCGTGAGAGCGCGGTAGGCGGAAATGTCATCAATGATCCAGATGCCGCGTCCGTGGGTGGCCAGGACCAGATCGCTCTCGCGCGCCTGCACCGCAATGTCACGCACGGCGACCGCGGGGAAGTTGCTGCCCTTGTATTGCGCCCAGTGCTGGCCGCCGTCGACCGAAATCCAGAGTCCAAACTCGGTGCCGAGAAAAAGTAAATTGGCATTGACCGAATCTTCTTTGATCACGTGCGCGTAGCCGCGCACGCCGCTGTCCTGAACAGGGAGCGCGGTCCAGGTTTTTCCGTAGTCAGTGGTTTTGTAGGCGTACGGCTTCATGTCGCCAAAGTTGTGGCGATCGAAGGTGGCGAAGGCGGTGGCCTCATCGAAGCGGCTGGCCTCGACGGTGGAGACCCAGGAATTTTTCCCCAGTCCATCGATGTTCGCCACGACGTTGGTCCAGTTTTTGCCGCCGTCGCGCGTGATCTGCACGTTGCCGTCGTCCGTTCCGACCCAAATGATCTGCCCATTCTTCGGCGATTCGGAAATCGAATAGATGGTCGTGTGCATTTCCGCCGAAGAATTGTCGATGGTCACACCGCCCGATTCTTCCTGCTTCTGCTTTTCCGGATCGTTGGTGGTGAGGTCGGGCGAGATGCGATCCCAGGTCTGGCCGTGGTCGCGCGAGCGGAACAGGAACTGCGCGCCGATGTAGATGGTGCCCTTTTCATTCGGGCTCATGTGAATGGGAGTATTCCAGTTGAAGCGCAGTTTGCCTTCACCATAATTCGGCAGCGGCTTGATTTCGCGGATTTCGTGAGTGTACCGATTCACGCGTCCGATCTCGCCGCCCTGCGCTTCGGCGTAGACGTAGTCAGCATCGGAGGTGTCTTCAAACATCCAGAATCCGTCGCCGCCAAACATGTTCTCCCAGCGCGAATTTGTGATGCCTCCCGGATACGACGAATCGCCGACCCAGGAACTATTGTCCTGCAGTCCGCCGTAGACATGATAGGGATCGGAATTGTCGGTGCTGACGTGATAGAACTGCGACACCGGCAGGTTCATTTGATGCTTCCAGCGATTGCCGCCGTCTTCGCTGCGCCACAGGCCGCCGTCGTCGCCGGCGATCACGATATTGGGATTCTTAGGATCAATCCAGACATCATGGAAATCACCGTGCGCGCCACCTGAAACGACGTTGAAACTCTTGCCGCCATCGGTGCTGTAGAGCAGGATGAGATCCGGTTTGAACAGCTTGTTTTCATCTTTCGGATCGACGGTCAGATTGCCAAAATAAAACGGACGCCAGACCATGTAGTTGCTGGCATCGAGTTTGATCCAGTTCGCAGCGCCGTCATCGGAACGATAAAGACCGCGGCCCTTTTCGCATTCGATGTTCGCGTAGACCACCTGCGGTTTGGCAGGAGCGACCGCGATGGCGACGCGTCCCCAGGGCTTGGCAGGCAGTCCTTTGGCGTTGCCATCGTTGATTTCGCTCCAATGGTCCCCGTCATCGGTCGACTTGAAAATTCCGCTGCCGGGGCCGCCGGAGCGGAAGGTCCACGCTTGACGGCGAAAGTCCCACATCGAGGCGTAAATGGTTTTCGGTTCCTGGCGACTCATCGCCATCAGCGCGCAACCGGTTGAGCCATTCGCGCCGGCCAGAACCTTTTTCCAGCTCTTGCCGCCGTCGCTCGTTTTGTAGACGCCCCGTTCGTCGTTATCGTCCCAGACATGGCCCGTGGCGCAAACCAGCACATTGTTTCCGTCATTGGGATCGACAAGAATTTTCGCGATGTGCTCGCTCTCTTTCAGCCCGACATTGGTCCAGTTCTCGCCGTTGTCGGTGGACTTGTAGACGCCATCGCCGACGGAAACACTGTTGCGAACCCAGGCTTCGCCGCTTCCCACCCAGATTGTTTTCGGATTCGAGGGATCAATCGCGACGGCACCGATCGATTGCACGCTTTCACGATCGAATACCGGCTTGTAGGTGGTGCCGCCGTTGACCGATTTCCAGACCCCACCGCTCGCCGAGCCAACCAAGACTGTAATGCGGCCGTCCTGATCGATTGCGTCCACGGCGGCAATGCGCCCGCTCATGGCGGCGGAGCCGATATTGCGCGCCGGCAGGCCGGACACGGTGGCGGAGTCGAACTTGTACCCCGCCTGGGAAAAACCAGGCGCCGGGCTCAACGCCCAGAAAAGCCCGATCAAGAAAAATGTCAGGAGAAATCCGGAAATGCTGGCTCGTCCGCTCATGCTCGAAATCCTCATAGAACTCGAAATTTCGTTTTGCACAAAATCCGACCTACTTCTTTTCCTCATCCGTCTTCGAGGGCTGCTTCAGCGAGGCAGGCAAAGCAAAATCGGACTGCTCGATGGGCAGGTTGACGTCGATCTTTTCGATTGTGATTGTGTTCTCGGAAGGATTCGTCTTCGATCCCTGGGAGATGGAATAGGGAAACATCACGCCGGCGACCGGCTTGTACGATCCCATCTCCGAAACGCTTTCGTGAATGGATCCGCGGATGAACTCCTGCACTTCTTTGCGGATTTCCAGATACGCGTCGGGGTCGAGGAAGTAGTAAATGATGTCGCCGTTTTTCAGGGTGACTTTCAGGCGCAGCGCATCGTCGCCGTCGACGATGTCGTGTCCCAGATACTCAACCGTGTTTCCTTTTTCTTTGTAGTCGACCAGAGGGCCGTCGAAATCGGCGGCGAGCAGCAGATCGCGCAAGTCGTCCTCGCCCATGAGTTCCGGATCTTTGTGGCCTTCGAAGGGCTGGATCTGCCAGCCGGTGCTGCCGTCGTAGGCTTGAATTGCGGTCATCCCCTGGAGCGAGAAAGTCTGCCGCACCAGATTCGGGCGAAGGTTTTCCTGCCCCGTGGCTGCGGTAAATCCGCCGCCACCGTTGAGCTTTCCAGTCATCCGGATCGAGTGGATGGCCTTCATCTTCTCGATGCCACCTTTGGCCTCAATATTCTTGTTGACCAGCTCTTCGGCGGTTTGGGAACGACCGGGGATACTCATGCACGAGAATGCTGCCAGCACAATCACGGCGTGACGCATGGGGAGCGAACTCCTGTTGTTTGGGACTTGTACGGGGTCTGACCTGCAAACCGAAATGCCTGAGTACTTTACTCGCTGTGAGACGCAGTTGCCAAGTGATGGTCCGCGGAATTTTCCAGACGC
>JASHRE010000721.1 GCA_030037515.1 Candidatus Sulfotelmatobacter sp. | reverse complement strand
ATCTACACCTGCGGCCCGACCGTCTACGACTACGCCCACATCGGCAACTTCCGCACTTTCGTCTTCTACGATCTGCTGCGCCGCGTCCTGCGTCTCAACGGTTTCAAACTCGATCACGTCATGAACATCACCGATGTTGACGACAAGATCATCCGCAATGCCGCACGCGACGGAGTGACCGTGCAGCAGTACACGGCGAAATATGAAAAAACCTTTCTCGAAGATGCCGCGATGATCAACATCGAACAGCCAATTCTGGTGCGTGCCACCGAGCACATTCCGGAGATGGCGGAGTTCGTTGGCAAGCTGGTGGAAAAGGGAAATGCGTATCGCAGCGAAGACGGTTCGTACTATTTTCGGATTTCAACGTTTCCGGAATACGGCAAGCTTTCAAGAAAAGATTTTCGTGGAATGCTCGACGGCGCGCGCGTCGACGTTGACGAATACGATAAGGACAGCGCGCGCGATTTCGCTCTGTGGAAGGCTCCCAAGCCGAGCGAAGCATCGTGGCAAAGCCCGATCGGGGCGGGCCGTCCCGGCTGGCATCTGGAGTGCTCGGTGATGTCGATGGAGGAACTGGGAGAGAGTTTTGATCTTCACGCGGGCGGCGAGGACCTCTTATTTCCCCATCACGAAAACGAAATCGCCCAATCGGAATCGTTCACCGGCAAGCCGTTCGCGCATTTCTGGTTTCATGCCCGCTTTTTGCTGGTTGAAGGCGAGAAAATGTCGAAAAGCCTGGGGAACTTTTTCACTCTCCGCGACCTCGTTCTCAAAGGACACAAGCCTTCCTCCATTCGCTATCTGCTGAGCTCAGTTCCGTATCGAAACCAGCTCAACTTTACGTTTGACGGATTGAAGCAGGCAGCGTTCTCTGTCGATCGGCTGCGGAATTTTCGCCTTCGACTCGCGTCTGCAAACCTTCCGGCCGGAGCCAATCCCGCGATGCAGAAGCTGGCTAGCGAAACCGCCATTCGCCTGCGCGATGCCCTCGACGATGACCTCAATACGGCGCAAGCCCAGGCGGCAATCTTCGAAATGGTTCGCCAGGCCAACGCAGCTTTCGACGCGGGCACCATAAAAAAAGATGATGTCGCGCCGCTTCTCGCGACCCTAGCGAAGTTCGACGAGATCTTTGCCGTCCTCGACGACGACGATACAGCGAAGATGAAACGCGTTCTCGATTGGGCTGTGGCCGAGGGACGCGAGAAAGACATCAGCCAGGCGCTGTGTGAGGCGATCGCATCTGGCCAGCTCTCGGATTCCGCGATCGAATCCAAAATCGCCGGAATGAAAGCCGCGCGCGCTGCGCGCGATTTCGAGACCTCCGACCGGATCCGGGCTGAACTCGTCGATGCCGGCATCGTCATTGAGATCACGAAAGACGGCATACGCTGGCGGAGAAAATAATCCGAACAAACAGGGGTCGATCAGCATCTAAAGTTCTGCGCCAAAGAGCAACAAGGCTGAAAGCTGACGGCTGGGTGATGGCTGGTTGCAATGAAATCCCTTGACGAATATCTCCACGATGCGGAAATTGCCCACGGGCATCTCTGCGCCGGACAAGTGCTCGGGGTTCGACTCGCGATGCTAGGATTGCGCACGCTCGGCATCGACGATCCTCACGGGAAAGATCGCAAGCGCCTGGTCACGTTCGTCGAGATCGATCGCTGCGCGACCGATGCTGTCGCGGTCGTGACGGGATGCCGTCTCGGCAAACGTGCGCTGAAATTTCGCGATTGGGGCAAGGTCGCAGCCACCTTTGTCGACGTGACCAGCGGCAAAGCGATTCGCATCGCGGCGAAAGAATCATCGAGAAGTCTTGCGCAACAAATGCATCCCGAAGTTGCTGACAAGAACCAACAGCAGATGCTCGCCTATCGCGAGATTCCCGACGACGATTTGTTCACCACCCAACGAGTCCAGGTCGATCTGCCGGCGGAAGAATTTCCGGGGTACAGGGGCGAGCGAGTGGTCTGCGAGATTTGCGGCGAGGGTGTCAGTTTCCGCCGCGAAGTCCGTCGCGACGGAAAGATTCTCTGTCGCGCTTGCGCCGGACAAAGTTACTACACACTCGTGAATCAGTAGACTTCAGGCCTGTTCATAGGCGTGCGCAACACGCAGAACGGTCGATTCATCGAAATGCTTGCCCAGGATCTGCAATCCAATCGGCAGTTTGTCTTTTGTTTCCCCACAAGGAATCGAGATGCCAGGAATACCGGCCAGATCCGCGGTTACGGTGTAGACATCGGCCAAATACATCGCGAGCGGGTCGTCTGACCTTTCTCCCAAACGAAAGGCTGCAGTCGGGCTTGTCGGAGTCGCGATCGCGTCCACCTTGCGGAACGCCTCATCAAAGTTGCGAGTCAGCAGCGTGCGAACCTTCTGCGCTTTCAGGTAATATGCATCGTAGTATCCGGCGCTAAGCGCGTAGGTGCCGAGTATGATGCGCCTCTTCACCTCAGCGCCGAAGCCTTCGTCCCGGCTGCGCCGATACATCTCTGAGAGCGTTTTCACGCCACGCGCCCGCAGCGAATAACGAACGCCATCGTAACGCGCCAGGTTAGAGGATGCTTCGGCGGTTGCGATGAGATAGTACGTCGGAATTGCGTAAGGCGTATGCGGCAAAGAGATCGGAATAATCTCGCAGCCTAAGTTCTTCAGCGTGTCAATCGCGGATTCCACCGATTGCCGAACTTCGTCATTGAGTCCCTCGCCGAAATATTCTTGAGCGACACCGATCCTGACGCCTCGAATTGGACGATCGAGTTCCGCAAGGTAGTCCGGGACGGGAACCGCGGCCGAAGTCGAATCCATGGGATCGCGCCCGGCGATGACCTGCAGCAAGGTCGCCGCGTCTTTCACCGTTTTGGTCAACGGCCCGATGTGATCGAGTGAAGATGCGAAGGCGATGAGCCCGTAACGCGACACGCGGCCGTATGTGGGCATCAGCCCGACAACGCCACAAAACGACGCCGGCTGGCGAATCGAGCCGCCAGTATCGGAACCAAGCGCGGCGACCGCCATGTCTGCTGCGACTGCCGCGGCCGAGCCGCCAGAGGATCCCCCCGGCACTCGAGTCAGATCGTGTGGGTTGCGCACAGGATAGAACGCGGAATTCTCGTTCGACGATCCCATTGCGAACTCGTCGCAGTTCGTCTTGCCAAGCACCACGGCTCCGGCTCTTTCCAGCCGCTCGACGGCCGTGCAATCGTACGGCGGAATATATTTGTCGAGCATTTTCGAACCGGCGGTGGTGCGCACGCCGCTCGTGCTCATCACATCTTTGATGGCGACAGGAACGCCGGCCAGCGGCGGCAACGGCTGCCCTTCGGCAGCCATGCGGTCGATGCGATCGGCCTGCGCCAGAGCACGATCGCGACAAAGCGTGAGAAACGCACCGATCTCGCCGTCCCGGTCCTGGATGCGCGCATAATGCGCTTCGGCAAACGCGAACGCAGTCGTTTGCCGCTCCTGGACGGCGGAACGGACAGCGTCGATATTGAGGGAATCAAGGTTGTTCATGCCGTAGCTGAGTAGAAGCGGCTGATTAACGCTCGATCACCTTCGGTACGCGAAAAAATTGCTCGTCAGGGTCAGGGGCATTGGCCAGCGCTTCTTCGTGCGGCAACGACTTGCGCAAACCGTCGGGGATGTCTTCTCGCATCGCGTACAGAAATCGTTCGCTGCCCCGCTTTGACTGGTCCACTCCATAACGGTCCGAAACCTGCGCCATGGGCGGAACGTCGGATGTATCCAGCTCATCCAGACGATCCACATATTCAAGTATCGAGTTCAGATCGCGCAACATACCTGCCCGCTCCCGATCGGTGAGATCAAGATTCGCCAGTTCGGCTACGTAGGAAACATCTTTCTCGGTAACTTTCATGAACGAATCGAGGAATGCGAGTTGATGCTCTCCGGGGTTGCGCGAATCATGAGGAACTCGATTCTTTGCACCGGTTCGCGCGTGTAGCGATTGATCGCCGCCAGATACCGCGGTGCGAGCGCCTGCAGCTCTGACTTCCAGCCCGCATCCGCCACCTCCACTCGAAGAACGCCGTCTTGAAAATCGAGCGCTCGCGTGCGGTCCGCCACGGCCGAACCACACACAACAGGCCATGCCAGCAGCGCTGACGCGGACGGTGATGCCCGCTCAAGCGAATGCGCCACCAGCTTTTCCAGCCCCGCTCCGGCTTGTTCCAGATCGCGCATGCTGCCATGGAAGCTTCGAAGAGTTTTGATTCTAGCATTTTGCCGCCGAACGGTTTGGGAGAATGACACTCAAGTCGGAAATTCGCGATGCACGAATTCTAGCGCCTGATCACGGGAGAGGAGACGGCCTTCAAGCTGGGCGTCTTCGACTGCCTCCAGGATTTCGCGAAACTTGGGACCGGGAGTATGGCCGGCCGCAATCAGATCATCGCCGGTCACGAGCTTCGGGGGCCGCATCGATTCGGGCGGAATCTCTTGGCGTTTCTGCTCCACGAATTCATACGCGCTGAGGTTGCCGTGACTGGCAAGGCAATCGGCGCGATGCAGCGCCATGTGCTCGTCGAACCGCGGCAGGCGCATGAATTTTTTGAGCGTCGAATCTTTCATGCGCATGACGTGGCCGAAGCGCATGTGATTTTGAACGAGAGAGAGAATCTGCTCGGAATCATCATTCGAGAATCGCAGCCCCCGGCAGATCTCTTGCGCCATTTTCAGTCCGACTTCGACGTGGCCGTCGAAGCGAATCCGATCAGCAGCCACGCGAAAGGTTGGCGGTTTGCCGACATCATGCAGCAGCGCTCCCCAGGCCAGCGTTGGCGGGCAAGGTTGCGGCAGGTGATCCAGAAGCATCAGCGTGTGCGCGAACACGTCACCCTCGGGATGAAATTCCGGGGGCTGCTGCACACCTTTCATGTCTGAAATTTCCGGAAGCACGTTCTCCAGCAGATGGCTTCGATCAAGAAGCCGGAACGCCCGGTGGGCATGACCTTCGGTGAGCATGCGCGTCAACTCATCCCGTACGCGTTCGCGGGACACCACGCGAATCTGCGCAGCCAACTCTTGTATTGCCGCAAATGTGGCAGGCTCAATTTCGTATTCAAAGCGTGCCGCGAAACGCGCTGCCCGCAGCATGCGGAGTTTGTCTTCCTGAAAACGCCGCCCGGGATCGCCGATGGCGCGGATGATTCCGGCTTCAAGATCATTGCGTCCGCCAACGAAATCGACGACTTCGTTCGTTACTTGATCGAGCAGCATGCCATTGATTGTGAAGTCGCGCCGGATTACGTCTTCCCGCGGATCGCGGCTGAAACGCACTTCATCGGGATGACGGCCGTCGCTATATCCGAGGTCGCTGCGAAATGTTGCGACTTCCACGGTTTCGGATTTCGAAACGTCGGCCGACCCGGCTCCCTCAGAAGTGCGATCCGGCAAGGGAACCAGCACGACTCCGAACTGCGCACCCACGGCGTAGGTTTCGGGGAAAATCTCCATCACCTGCTCGGGAGTGGCATCGGTCGCGACGTCGTAATCTTTCGGCTCCCTCTTCAGCAGCAGATCGCGCACGCATCCGCCGACCAGATAGGCCTGAAATCCGCGTCGATGCAGGGTTTTGAGGATCGATTTGGCAAACTCTTTTGACATAGCCACCAACAGCTTCGCCACGGCAACGTGATCGTACTCGCGTTAACCGTTCCTTGCACTCGTAAGCAACCGTGCCACGGGCAGGGCATCCGACCTTGACGTTGCATCCAAACTTTGCCTCGTCTCGGGCATGGCTCGCCGTAGACCAGACAAAATGCGACAATGATTCAAGCCCAAGAGCCGGTTCCAGGGGCTGGGACGTGAATTGCGTGAATATCCAGGTCATCAGTCCCTTCAAGCTTTGCGCCATGGCCGCCGGCAAAGACATGGATCAGACGGTCAGGAAACGGAAATCCTGATCGTGCGCGCAGGTGTTGGACAAGATCGGCCACTCCATTTCAATAATATTGAAGACGCATGCCTGACGCCTACATCCTCGCCATTGAGAGCTCGTGCGATGAGACCGCGGCGGCCGTCGTGCGCTCTGGCGAGCAGCTCATCTCAAACGTGGTCGCCTCGCAGATCGCCACACACCAGCCCTACGGCGGTGTCGTTCCTGAACTCGCGTCGCGCGAACATCTCCGGGCCATTGTGCCCGTGGTGCGGCAGGCCTTGCATGGCGCGCAACGCACCTACGAATCTGTCGATGCGATTGCGGTCACACGCGGGCCCGGGCTTGCGGGATCGCTGCTGGTCGGCATCAGCTACGCCAAGGCGCTGGCCTTCGCTCTCGAGAAGCCGCTAATCGCCGTGAACCACTTGGAGGGCCACATTCATGCCGTTCTGCTTGAAGAGCGGCAGAAGGGCAATCACGTGTTGCAGTTCCCTGTGTTGGCGTTAGTGGTCTCGGGTGGGCATACCCATCTTTATTTGGCGGCGCAAAAAAAAGATTCCTGGACTTACGAAAACATCGGTCATACGCGGGACGACGCCGCCGGTGAGGCATTCGATAAAGTTGCCAAGCTGCTTGGGCTCGGATATCCCGGTGGGCCGGTCATCGACCGGCTGGCTACGCATGGCGATCCCAGAGCGGTGACGTTTCCCGCTGCACAAATCAAGCATCCCGATCGACGCCAACGCGGCGCCGGCCGGTCGGCTGCTTTGCAAGACGGACGTCCGCGCTTCGATTTCTCCTACAGCGGTATCAAGACGGCAATCCTGCGTTATGTGGAAGCGCACGACATGCGCAGTTCGATCGAAGAGCGACGGGTGGCTCTGTCTAAGATCGCCAAGCCCAAGATCGAAGACTATCTCGCTCATGGCGATCGCCGCACGCTTGACCTGGTCGCGTCATTCCAGCGTGCGATGGTGGAGGATCTCATCGATAAGACGCTCAAGGCGGCACGAGAATTTGAAGTGGCGACTTTGTTTGTGACCGGCGGCGTAGCAGCCAATCAGGAATTGCGGACGACATTCGAGCATGAATCGGCGAAACAGGGGCTGCCTGTTTTCTTCCCTTCGCGTCCGCTTTCAACCGACAACGCGGCTATGATCGCCGCCGCGGCATATCCGAAATTCTTGGCGAACGATTTTGCGCAGATGGATTTCTCAGCCGAAGCGGGACTGGTCTTGCGTTAGTGGCAACCGAGTTGAAGACTCCCTGGACGCTGCGCTCGCTTTACTCGCTGGGCGGACGAATGCATCCGCCCTTACACATTCAGAATTCTTCGCGGCTGCGGATGCGCTCTTCGGTGTTCATGTCCTTGAATTCGCTGGATTCGAAGATTTCCCCGCAATCCTTGCACTCGACAAATTCGGCATCCTCATCGCGGCTGACAATCTGAACGCGGAGATGCTTGCAGGGCTGCTGTGCAGTAATACTTGGAGGAACAGAAGGCGGCTTTGGACTCATAAATCCGGAAGTGCCCCTGAGATGCGCCCGTTACGAAGGGACAGGCTCGCGGGATTTTGGCCATTTTAGACTGGCCTGTGCGCTTGTCAAGTGCTTCCACGACCCGGTCGGGGCTGGGTTCAAAATGTTCTCAGTCTTGATGGCCATCTTGTGGGGACCGGACAGGTTGGGCTCAGCCGCAGGGCTCCGTTGAACTCATCTCGTAGTGAAACTCCAGAATTAACCGCGAAGCCCGACTCCCTGCCTGCGCAAAAAAAAAGACGGGATGTGCCATCGGGGTGCCCCATGCCCTCGCTCCAGACTTCCCGGACTATTTCCGTCGGCATTTCTTAAGCCAATCAATTGCCGATACTTACCATCCAATGGACGGTTTCTAACCTTCCCTGCAAGCCCTTGCCCGAAGTCGACCTCGCGCGCTACAATTAAAGGCGATGGAAACGGTCGGATTTCTATCCGACCAAATTTGTCGTCTTTTCGAGGCGTTGCCAGATTTTGCTGAAGCTGACCAAAAAGGCCGACTACGCGCTCATGGCCATGAAGCACCTGGCCGAGCATCCGGGTCAAAATTCACGCAGCGCGAAAGATGTTGCGGACGCGTTTGGCATCCCTCCCGAGGCCCTAGCCAAGATTATGCAGCGGCTTGCCAAGGCTGGGCTGTTGCACTCGCAGCACGGCATCAACGGCGGTTATACGCTGGGGCGAGCGGCACACACGATTTCGGCGTTCGAAGTGATTCAGGCGATCGACGGCCCGTTATTTATCACTTCTTGCGTCACAGTTCGCGGAGAGTGCGATCAGTCGGACCGCTGCAACATTCGCGAACCGTTGCGCAAGGTGAATGAGAGCATCGAGGCCGTTTTAAAGCGCATTAAGATTTCGCATATGCGCGAAGAACCCGAAGAGCCAAAGTCAGAAGCCGCAAAGCCGGCCGAACTGGTGACGATTACGTAAAGGGCGATCTATGAACCCTTGCAATCTGAGGATTCATCCAAGTCAAGTTAGGAGAGGCAATCGATGAGCACGGATGTGAGAACCCCCCAGGTACAAACGCAGCCGTCCCAGGTGGATGCCACGGGCATCAAGCTGCCCATTTATATGGACAACCACGCGACCACCCCGATGGATCCGCGCGTGTTGGAAGAGATGCTGCCGTATTTCATGGAGAAGTTCGGCAATGCTGCCAGCCGCAACCACTCGTTCGGATGGACAGCGGAAGAGGGTGTGGAAACCGCGCGTGAGCGCATTGCCAAGCTGGTCGGTGCAACGACAAAAGAGATCGTTTTCAGTTCCGGCGCGACCGAGAGCGACAACCTCGCCATCAAAGGCGTTGCCGAGATGTACCGCGAAAAAGGCAACCACATCATCACGGCGGTCACCGAGCACAAGGCAGTGCTCGACACGTGCAAGCGCCTGGAAAAATACGGCTATCGCGTTACCTACCTGCCGGTGCAGAAAGACGGCTTG
Organism: Candidatus Sulfotelmatobacter sp.; assembly: GCA_030037515.1. GTDB lineage: Bacteria > Acidobacteriota > Terriglobia > Terriglobales > Acidobacteriaceae > Sulfotelmatobacter. Next base: position 3,146 of record JASHRE010000721.1, on the reverse strand, counting down.
ATCGATCTCGACGACCTGAAGCGCGCCATGGACGACAAGACCATTCTGGTCACGATCATGTTCGCGAACAACGAAATCGGTGTGCTGCAGCCAATCGCGGAAATCGGCAAGCTTTGTCATGAGAAGGGCGTGATCTTCCATACCGACGCGACACAAGCTGTCGGAAAAGTTCCCGTGGACGTGATCAAGCAGAACATTGATTTGGCCTCGATCTCCGGACACAAAATGTACGGCCCCAAGGGCGTGGGAGCGTTGTACGTGCGCCGCAAGAATCCACGCGTGCAGATTTCCGCCATTATCGACGGTGGCGGCCACGAGCGCGGCATGCGTTCGGGGACTTTGAACGTTCCGGGCATCGTCGGTTTAGGTAAGGCTTGTGCGATCGCGTTGGAAGAGATGCCGCAGGAATCATGCAAGCTGGCTGGGTTGCGCAATCGCCTGCGTGACCGTGTCATGGGCAGGCTGGACGAGGTCTACATCAACGGTTCGATGGAGCATCGTTTGCCGGGCAATTTGAATATCAGCTTTGCCTACGTCGAGGGCGAATCGCTGCTGATGGGCATCAACGATATCGCCGTTTCGAGCGGATCGGCCTGCACCTCAGCGACGCTTGAGCCGTCTTATGTATTGAAGGCTTTGGGCGCAGGTGACGATCTCGCGCACAGCTCGATTCGCTTCGGCATCGGACGCTTCAACACCGAGGCCGAAGTCGATTATGTAGCAGATCGTGTGATTGAAACCGTGGAGCGGCTGCGCGAACTTTCTCCGCTGTACGAGATGGCGAAGGAAGGCATCAATTTGAAGGATGTAAAGTGGGCGGCTGAGTAGTACGGAGTACCGTGTCGGTATTAGCCCGGCAGCGCCGGGTAATCGCGAGGAAAAGCGGACGAGTCCCCTAGGGGACGGCACCAGATTACAGATTCAGGAGAACGAAATGGCATACAGCGACAAAGTCATTGATCATTACAACAATCCCCGCAACGTCGGCTCGATGGACAAAAGCAGCGCCGACGTGGGTACCGGACTGGTCGGCGCGCCCGAATGCGGCGACGTCATGAAGCTGCAGATCAAGGTCAATCCGCAGACCAACGTTATTGAAGACGCGAAGTTCAAGACCTTCGGCTGCGGTTCGGCGATTGCGTCATCCTCGCTCGCGACCGAGTGGGTGAAAGGCAAGACGATCGACGAAGCGCTCACGATCAAGAACACTGAGATCGTGAAGGAGCTGTCGTTGCCCCCGGTAAAGATTCACTGCTCGGTGCTGGCAGAAGACGCGATCCGGGCTGCGATCTGCGACTGGAAAAAGAAGCAGGGTGCCGAGAAGCCGGTCGCTGCAGAAGCAAAATAGCCGCGAGTCCTGAGTCGCAAGTTGCGAAACTGTTGCACGCTCGCAACTTTGAACTCATCGCTGCTAGCTGGCTCTATGACGACCGCAACCGAACAATCCGCGCCGCAGTCCGCGGCAAAAGGCATCACGGTCACCGAGAAGGCGATCGCAAAAATCCGTGGTGCCCTGGCCAAAGAGGGAATTTCCGCCGAGCAGGGCGGATTGCGCCTTGGGGTGCAGGGCGGCGGCTGCTCGGGACTGAGCTACAACATTCGCTTCGACACGCAGCCGCGCGAGCGCGACCGAATTTTCCAGTTCGGCGACGTGCGCGTTTTCGTCGATCCCAAGTCCTTCATTTATCTGCATGGAATGACTCTGGATTATCAGGAAACGCTCATGCAACAAGGCTTTGTGTTCGTCAATCCGCAAGCCACGAAGTCCTGCGGCTGCGGAACTTCGTTCTCCGCCTGACGCCTGGCCGGCACTTGTGTGGCGCGGACAGTCTTGTTCCGCGCGCCGCGTGCGCTACCCAACAACCCGGTTGAGCGAACAGGAGCGAGAGCACTGTTGAAGGACGCAGATTGTGACCACCAAATCGGCTTTTACCGGAATCAGCACCAAGCCGCCGGCGGAGGAGAATCACTCGTGCTGGTCTTGTGGCGCCATGCGCGCCGCCCACTTCTGCGAATCCTGCGGAAAAGTGCAGCCGCCCGCTCCGGTGGACTACTTCGCATTCTTTGGCTTGCCGCGGCGCCAGCTCAACCTTGATGTCGCGAAATTGGAAAAAGATTTTTACGAGTTGAGCCGGAAGCTTCATCCCGATGTGAGCGCCCGCGCCAGTGCACAAGAGCAGGAATGGAGCCTCGAACAGAGTTCCATGCTCAATGACGCCTATCGGACCCTGCGCGATCCCATCAAGCGTACGCAATATCTGTTGCGCCTAGAAGGAATTGAACTCGAAGAGCAGTCGAAAAGCGCGACCGAGCGGGCACGCGCCACCGGGGAGACAAAGAAACAGATCGTTCCACCGGATTTGCTGGAAGAAGTCTTCGAACTCAATATGCAGCTCGAAGAACTTCGTGCACAGAAAAAAATGGGCGAGGATGATCCGGCGCTGGTGGAAGAAGTCGGCAGACAAAAGCTCGAACTGGAAGAAAGATACGACGGCCTGCTCGAAGAACTCGAGAACTACTGGAAGGAATGGGACGTTCTGATCGACCGGGGGCCGGAAGCGAATGCAGAGGAACGCGCGGCGGTCGCCAAGAAGATGGTCGACGTGCTGAACCGCCGCAACTACATCCGGAACCTGGTCCGCGACGTGACGGCCGTGCTTGAGAGCTAGAAGAGAATGACTGCAGAAAGAATTGTCGGCATCGACCTCGGCACCACCAATTCTTTGGTGGCCTTTATGCAAGGGGACAAGCCGGTCGTGATTCCCGGAGAGGACGGTTCAAATCTCGTACCGTCGGTCGTCGCGCTCGACGAGAACAATCAGCCGATCATCGGCAATCGAGCACGAAAATATCTCATCGAAACTCCTGAGCGCGCCGTTTATTCGATCAAGCGCCTCATGGGGCGCGGCATTGAAGACATTCAGGAAGAGCTGAAACTTTTTCCATTCCGGGTCGCCGAGGACCTCGAAGCCGGCGAAGTACTGCGCATCAAGCTGGGCGACAAAACGTTTACGCCGCCGGAAATTTCCGCGCTGATTTTGCGCGCATTAAAGAAAAATGCCGAACGCTATTTCGGCGCACCGGTCACCCAAGCTGTCATCACCGTCCCCGCCTACTTCAACGACGCGCAGCGTCAGGCGACCAAA
>JASHRE010000720.1 GCA_030037515.1 Candidatus Sulfotelmatobacter sp. | reverse complement strand
AGTTTATCGGCGGAAACAATGTTCCGACCAACGTGCGCGAGGAAATCACCCGCATCGATCACCAGTTCAACTCAAAATTCTCGATATTCGGACACTTCATCGCGGAGCAGATTTCGCAGACCTATGGAACCACGCAATGGAGCGGGGACAACGTGCCCACCATCTCTGACACCTTCAACAATCCCGCTTACAGTGCGGTCGTCCATCTTACCCACACCATCAGCGCCAGCCTGTTGAACGAAATCGCCTTCAACTACGACGGCAACCGCATCCATATGACCCCGTACGGGCTGGTATCGGCGCCGACAGGATTTACCTTTAACCGGCTTTTCACCGGCCCGAATAATCTAAACCGCATCCCCGAGATCCAACTCACCGGAGTCACTGGCGCCGCTTTCATTGGGAGTTACATCCCCTGGAACAACGCCGCCAACGACTACCAGATCCGTGACGATGTCTCCTGGAGCAAAGGTGCCCATCAAATCCGCGCCGGAATCGGCTGGATGCTCTATAAGAAAGCGCAAGACTACTTCGCCTTGACGCAAGGGAATTTCTCCTTCAATGGTGCCTTCACCGGATATGACTATGCCGACTTTCTGTTGGGTCTTGCACAGCAATACGGAGAAGACGCGGTGCAGTCGACCGGGCACTGGAATAACAACTCCTACACCGCATACGTTCAGGACAACTGGCGCGCCGCCAGCCGCCTGACGCTCAACCTGGGATTGCGTTGGGACGGACTGCCTCATACCTATGAGGTAAACCACATGTCCTCAAACTTCTATCCCAATTTGTACAATCCGGCGTTGGCGGCGACCTTTGATTCCGCTGGCAATATCTGCAGCGGTCCGACAGATCCCGGATGTACCGCTATCAGTCCAGGCCTGGGGACAAGCCCGGTTCCGATTCTGAAAGGTCTGTTGCTCTACGAGAATGGAATCGGCATCGGAGGCATCGACGGAATTCCCAGGGGCCTCGTCGACAATACCTGGAACACCTGGGGACCACGCATCGGATTTGCCTACGATTTGACCGGCCGGGGCAAAACCGTTGTGCGGGGCGGGTTCGGCATCATGTTTGACCGTATCCAGGGCAACGACATGTATAACGGCGCCACCAACACTCCGTTCAATTCCAGTCCAACGTTGCACAGTGTTTCGCTCACCAACCCCGGAACCAATGTGACCACGGGCGTGACCTTCACGGCTGCGACCCTGCCGATTCTTCCGGTGAACATTACCGGAATTCAGAATGGGCCGTACAAGAATCCCACAACGTATCAGTACAGCGCGGGAGTTCAGCAGGCCCTTGGTCCCAAAGCCGTCCTGAGCATGTCTTACGTCGGAAGTCAGAACCGGTTTGAAAACTACTATCAGCAGATCAATTTGCCTCCGTTCGCAGACCTTCCCGCGCTGGTTGCGAACAAGGGCGCCGGCATCAACCAGCTCTATCAGTATTCCGGCTTCGGCGCCGTGCGTCTCGCCTACAATGGGCAGAACGGCCACTATAACGGGCTGCAGATCGGCCTGAACGGAACCCTCCGGCACGATCTCCAGGTTCAAGCAGGCTATACCCTTTCGCGCGCCATGGACCCCAACGCCGGCGGCACCGGCAGCGGCGGCGATCTGAACAACATAACCAATCCGTACGTTGGCTGGCGGTACGATATCGGTCCCTCTTCTTATGACCGGACCCAGGTGTTCTTCGGCAATTTTGTGTACCAGCTGCCGTTTCTGAAAAACAGCGATCACGCCGCTTTGCGGACCACGCTCGGCGGATGGGAACTCTCTGGAATCATCACGGCAGAAACTGGCGCGCCCCTCAACCTTTTAGTGAGCGGGAACACCGCCGCCAGCGTCATTGCGTTTGCGGCAGGGGTACGGCCTGACCTTATCGCGCCCATCACCTATCCGAAAACAGTGAACGCCTGGTTCGATCCGTCCTCGTTCGTGGCGCCCGCGCTGGGAACCTGGGGCGATTTACCGTTCAATGCCATTCGCGGTCCGGGACGGGATAACTGGAACATTTCGCTATTCAAGAATTTCATCATCAGCGAACGGCGGGGCAGTCGCGTGCAGTTCCGCGCCGATGCCTTCAACATCTGGAATCACACCCAGTTCAAGGGTGACGCCAACAACGGCGGCATCAGCACCAATGTTGGTTCTGCCAACTTCGGAGCCGTAACTGCAGCGTTCGATCCCAGAGAATTTCAACTGGGGGCTTCGCTGTACTTCTGAAAGGATGGCTGCGACCCAACCAACACAGATCTGGTGGAATCGCACGATCTGTCGGCAGTTGGCGACGAGTGACCCTTGGCCGATTTGGCCGAATCGGGCCATTTGCCATCAAACTCGCCGGGCAGGTTTGAGCCCTGGCGGGTAGTGGCCGACATCGCCGCGACTGCCGTATTTGAGGACGCACTCGACCGTGACGCTGTGCACCTGTTTTCTTCACAGAAATTCCCAGAACTAGGGCAGGTGTCAGTTTTGGCGGATGTTTTCCCCACGTTTGCTCGCTTTGCTGTTTTCGACGAGGTAACTATGAAATCGCTCCTCAGATGTGTTGCACTGTTTTTGGCCGTGCTGACGGCGCAGGTGACGCTGGCGCAGGTTGTGGTTCGAACGGCGCCCCCACCCCCGCCGCATAGCGCCGCAGCGGTGGGCGGGCCGCCACCCCATCCAGGGTACGCCTGGATTCCGGGATATCAACGCTGGGATGGGCGACGATACGAGTGGGTTCCTGGACGATGGGTTCTCCCACCCCGCCGCGGTGCGGTCTGGGTGCCCGCAACTTGGTCCCGGCGAGGCAATGAATGGGTGTTTCACCCTGGATACTGGCGTCCGCCAACCACGCAATGATTTTCTCCGCAGAAATTTTGCAGTCCGAATGCGGAAAACTTGCCAACCCGAAAAAATCCGAGCAGGGTGTGGATGCCCTGAATTCTCGCCCCAAACCGCTGCGGCACATCGCCTTTGCTTGAGCGCCAGTGCGTGGCTATGGTTTCGCGCCACATAATTCGACGACTCAAGTGCGAGGTTCCCGGTTATGCAGGACAAAACTGACCGATGGATGAAACTGTGCGTTGAGGCTGCAATCGAGAGAGACCCCCATAGATTCCTCGAACTCAAAAAGGAAATCTGCAACTCCTAAAAGCCAAGGAACAAGCGCTCGGCATGGGTTCAGTCGAAGCCCGGCAATTGTTGAAAAATCGTCACCTCCGCCTGAAACGTGATTTTCCTAGTTGCGCAGCGGGGAACGAGCTCCCGTCCTTGGTTTTTTCCGATCTGCGCCCATCCCGGGAGCGCTCCCCTCGCCCGAGAAGCGATCGTGCCTGCTCGGTAATTGTTGAAAAATTCCTGACCTTAGGTCGCCAACCCGAACCGCTCGTGTAGCACACAGAGGCTGGCTAGGATCATCAGTATTTGATCGGTTGCGGTGCGGGCGCCATCATCCATCGAGGGCATCCGATCCAGCAACTCGATCACAGCTTTCTGGTTAAAGAAGGGCAAGGACGCAAACGCTTTTCCGCGCAGCATCGCTTGCACGTAGTCGTGGAACGTATCTTCGGGGTTCAAAGTGGCTGGCGGACTTAGAAACGGGTGTTTCTGCCTGCCGTAAACATCATCGGTAATCACATCCTTCACCGCTTCGCGCAGAACGTACTTCTCTGTCATGCCGCGAATTTTCTGGTTCACTGGCTGACGCACAATCAACTCCACCAGTTTGTGATCGAGAAACGGCACGCGACCCTCGATCGAGTGCGCCATCTCCATGCGATCGCCCAGCATGGTAAGGACGTAGCCGGCGAGCACTGTTTTTGACCACAGATAAAGGGACTGGTGCAGAGCATCGCGTCCCTTCAGTTGCCCTCGGACATCCGTGTCATCGAGGATCGGGTAGGTGCCCTCCCGCGCCCCATACTCGAACTGGAAGTCAGGTGCAAGCAGTGGACGAAGTTTGACGGCCCGCGACGAGAAGGCTTCAATCCACGACGGTATATATCCGAGAATCCGCTTTATGCCATCAAGGGGGCCGATCTCTCCATCCGGAAGCAAGAGCCCTCGCGAGACGGAGTTGTGCTCTTCGAGCCAAGCCAGCAGTTTCTTGACATCTTCAGGGTCCTGGCCCTCGCGATTGTAGAGCAGCATGTCGCGGCGAAAATGGGCATACCCACCCAGAATCTCGTCTGAACCTTCCCCGGTGATCACCACTTTGTAGCCCGCGTCGCGAACGGCGCGGCTGAGGAGGTACTTTGCGACTCCGTGGGCGTTCACGCAGGCCGTTTCCGACTGCGCGATCGCGTCGGCAAAGTTGTCGGCCAGATCCCTTTGACCGATGGGGATCGGGAAGAACTCCGCTCCAGTCAGAGCTGCCATTTGCTTGGCCAGCAGCCCTTCGTCGTACTGCACGTGCTCAAACGTGAGGGTGAACGCGCGAATCGGTTCGGGGTGGTGCCTGGCTGCCAAACCCAGCACCGAGCACGAATCGAGCCCACCGCTCAGATAAACACCGACCGGGACATCCGCGCGTAGACGAATCCGGACCGCCTCCTCAAGTTCGTTCCGGAACTCTGCCGCGTAGTCCGCGTCGGGCCGCGTCGCTGTGGCCGCATCGGCAGGTGGATAGTTGAAATCCCAGTACTGCGTCAGTTGGACATGTTTCTCTGTCGCCAACAGAAAATATCCCGGCGGCACTTCAAAAACTCCGTCGTACAGCGTCCGGGTCTGATGTTTACCGAAAGACACGGCATGGAAGACAGATTCGTCGTCCCAGCGCGCAGGTACTCCGGCGGCAAACAGGGCCTTCACCTCGGAGGCCAGATACAGGGTATCGTCGTGCCACGCATAGAACAGTGGCTTTATACCAAACCGGTCGCGAACTGCAATGAGACGACGACGGGTCTCATCCCAGAGCACGATCGCGAACTCACCTCGCAAATGGTGCAGACATTGCAAACCGAAATCTTCATACAGATGCAGGGCAATCTCGCTGTCTGATTTCGTGCGCAACCTGTGACCACGGCCCGTGAGTTCGCGCTGAATCGCTTCATAACCGTAGAACTCGCCGTTTACGATGATTCGGATGCGTTCATCCTCGTTGGCAATGGGCTGATCACCCGTGG
>JASHRE010000719.1 GCA_030037515.1 Candidatus Sulfotelmatobacter sp. | reverse complement strand
ACCCAGTAGTAGCCATCATCGTCGGTCCAAGCCCAATAGCCGGGTGTCCACATGTAGCCTGGTCCCGGACAAACCGGCTGTGCGTACACCGGCAGCACCGGCGGTCCGATGCGCACGGAAATTCCCACCCCAATCTGCGCAAACGACGCCGCGGAAAACGCCAGCAAGAGGGCCGGCAACAGGATCCAACGAGCGATCTTGCCTCGACAAATCCGATACAGGTTCATGACAATTTCCCCTTTGGTTCTCGGCCTGCGAAAGTTACATGCACACGCGCAGCCGAATTCGACGAAGCGCGCGGACCGATGGACTCCGTTTCGTTGTTGCTAACACCGATTCGAGAACTATGTTGCTGAAAAATGAGTGGGCGCGGGAACCAGAGGTGCATCTGGAGAGCAAATGCGACGCTCTCGGTTCGCCCTTTTCGGGCGGATTCGTTCGAGGTTTCTGCTCACCCGCGGCTTTACGCTGTATTGTTTCGCCGCTCGGCAGCCAAGATGTGGGGGTTAATTGGCCTTCTTGGCGCGTGCGATGCGCTCGTCGACGGGCTTGCGTCCGGCGAATCCTTCGGTGGTGCCGTGCCAGTGGGTGATCGATTTCTCGCCCAATTTCCAGCAGAGCAAAATGATTTTGCCGTCGACGAGGCAGGGGAAATCGAGCAGTCCGATGTCGAGATCCTTCACCTCGACGCCGATCGAATCGATCTCGGCGAGCGAATCTTTGGCGCGCTGCTCAGCTTTGGCCCGTTCGGCTTTGCGGCGCGCGATGGGAACCACATCCACGTGCGTTCCGCCATTGAGGAAGATGCGGTGGCTCAGCGCCTGCATCTCGGCTTCGACGTCGTCCATGAGTTTTTTGGATTGGATGGCGGTGCGCAGCAAGGACTCAAGCACGGGCAACAAAGATTGCGCTTCATCCAGAGTGAAGGTGCGGTCTGACATAGCAGGAACATTTCTATTTTATCGCACCTTAAATGTTGCGGGGTAGTTTATGGCGTGCTGGCGCCGCCGGCCGGGCTCGGAGCCGGAGAAACCGGCTCCCGCAAATCGCTGGCCAGCCGATCCGGGGCCTCATCGAAGTTCCGGTCGCTACTCCCCCGACCGATGCCGAACTTTGAGTGAACATGAAAGCCCCACAACAGGGCGTTGGTTTTCGGATCACGCTTAATCAATTGAAACAGGGGCGTATCCGAGGGTCCCGCCTTGCCCCAAACGAGACCGTTCGAACTTCCCGTCTTATCTCAAGCAGCAGATCTGCTTCTGCCGGCGAGCCTATGATCTCGAATCGTCCCCAGCTCTTCATCGCAGCATAAAACTGGTGATGGGCGCGATCAGGGCCGCCGCCGAAGATCGGATCGTCTTCGGCCATTTCATCCCCGCCGGCCTTGGCGATAAATATTTTCTTCGCCCCCACGATCTGGGATGGAATCGGCGCTGGCGGCGGACTCGGCTTGAGGGCCGCTCCGGCTGCCGAACTTATCAGTCGAGCACGACTGAAAAAGCAGCCGCCCTGTTGATCCTGGTCATAGCGCCCCTGCGAATTCGACAGACGCGGCCCGTAAATACTGTGCCTCTCTGGCAAGCGATGCAAATGTCTTGGGGGATACCGATCAGGGATGGCTTTTTCCGTGGGAAGGATCGACCGACGTAGCGCTATTGACGTCGACGTACAGATTTTCGCTCTGCGGAATTGCCGGAGGATAGCAACTTCCATTGCGATGGTAGTTGGTGCAGCGCGCGGCAACGTCTTTGCGCCGCGGAGACTGAGCGAACTGCCAGACTTCGGCGAAAGAAACACCGCTTCTGGCCGGGCTGGGAGGATGCTCGGGGAAAGCGCATCCGGGCGCGGGCGGGCAGGCATCGTTGATCGCCCAAAAAATGATTTGTCGTGCGGTGCTGGCCGTCCCGGCGCGGGCACTGTTGCCCGCGACTCCGTCAGGAATTGAATCGGCTGCGTGCTCGCGGATATCTTCCGCGGTCACGACATTCTCGTCCTCTGTTGCAGCAATGCCCGAGCAGTACACGCCCGCGCGGAAGCCCGAGGCAGTGACGCCATCGACCCAGGAGTAGATATAGGCTTTCTGTTCGGGCAGCATGCGTCCACCCTGCTCTTGATCGAGAAAGATGATCGTGGCGGAAGGAAATCCCTCGCGCCGAGCCGATCGAACCGCGCCTGCCGCATCCGATTTTCCCAGCCGCACCGCGTTTGGGACCGACTTCAAGTCGGCGTAGAGCCTGCCATTGAACAAAACCAGAAATCCGAATCCCGCGGCTTCGACGGCGGCGCGATGTCCCGCCCACGAGTTGGAATTTTCTCCGGGAGGATTGTTCAGCCAATATCCGGCGTAAGAAAAAGTTTTGCGCAGAGCTTGCAGATTCCTGTCTCCGGGATAATCGTTGCGGTCGAAGCCGAGGTAGGCTGTGCTCTGCGCGCCCGCCACGAGCGAAAACATTGAAACCCCGCAAACCAGGCGCGCGATGAATTGGGATGTGAAGGTCGATCTCAAAGCTGGCTCACTGCTTCCTGCACGATCGGGGTGCTGGTTTTTGAAACTTCCCCGCGCCGCGTCCAGAAATACAGCGCGATGACCCCCATGGTTAGGACCAGCCCCGCGCCGAATTCCGTAGTGATATAGAGCGTGCGGCCGACGGGCTTCGTCATGCCGTCGAAGATCGCCTGGATGAACACGTTGTGGCTGGCGTGCAGGATCGCCGAGGTCCACAGGCTGCCCGATTTCAGCCGCAGCCATCCCCAGATGAAGGCGGCCGCAATCACCATCAGCGTAAAACAGGCAAGCGCGTAGGCGGGCGTCGTGCCGGCGTTGTAATCGGCGAACAGCAGCACCGGATAATGCCACACGGCCCAGATGAGGCCGCTCAAAACGCATCCCCGGGTGAAACCGGAGTGCTCGACTAAACGCGGCAGCAGAAATCCGCGCCAGCCGATTTCCTCGCCCAGCGTGCGCGCCATCGCCCCAATCACGCCCACCGTTGCGTAGGCCGGAACGGCTAGCAACAGCGTCGCGGCGGCGGGATGATGGGGGAAGCCGAAGGCCGCGCCCAGCGAATCCGCAAAATCCTGCAAGCCGAACGAGCCGCGAATGAGCGCCCACACTCCGACATACACCGGCAGCGCGTAGAGAATGGGAATCACGTACGACCACACCTGATAGCGCGTGGGGCGCCAGCGCCATCCCAGGCTCGCGACATCGATTCCGAACAGCGCGCAGCTGACCAGCGCGGCGAGGCCGGGACACCACATGATCAGGGCGGCGCCCATGCCGTTGCCCACGCGAAGATGTCCGCTGTGAACGATCAGGTAGTAAGGCAGGCAGGAGAAGCCGAAGGCGAGGAGAAGGAAGACGACGATCTGTTTTCCGCGGGAAGCCACGTCAGCGCATGTTAGCACGCGGAGAGAATCCCCACTTGTCCCGAAATCGGGGACAAGCGCGGCACCCGCGGAGGGGGCGTCCGCGCTCCACGGGCATCATCCCCCGATGTGCACCATGGTGCGGGAGGCGGGCACGAAATCCGGCTCGCCGATGTGATGGCGTTCTTCTTTTTTCATGGCCACGTCGCGGATCCAATCCGCCAGCTCTTCATCGCCGGCGCCGCGGCGCATTTGCGCGTGCAAATCGTGGTCCCAGACAGAAAACAGGCAGGTTCGGATTTTGCCGTCGCTGGTGATGCGAATGCGGCTGCAATGTCCGCAGAAGGGATGGGAAACGGGCGCGATGATGCCGATTTCGCCGATGCCATCGGAAAAGCGATAGCGCCGCGCGGTCTCGGAATGCGCGTGAGGAATTTCGGCGAGCGGCAGATATTCGGATATGCGCGCCACGATCTCATCCAGCGTGACCACGGTTGCAGGCGACCACATGCGGTCTTCTTCGAGCGGCATGAATTCAATGAAGCGCACGATGACGCCCTCTTCGCGCGCGAACATGCCGAAGGGAATGATCTGATCCTCGTTGAAACCGCGCAGCAGCACGCAATTGACTTTCACCGGCCCAAAGCCGGCGC
>JASHRE010000718.1 GCA_030037515.1 Candidatus Sulfotelmatobacter sp. | reverse complement strand
TCTTCAACTCAGCGATGATGGCAACCCCGTCCCGGCTTTTTGATTCGAGCGCGCGGCGAAAGCCACGTGGCGTATGTTTCTGCGCCTGGCGCTCCAGTTCGCGCAGAGTCACCCCTCGGTGGGCTTCAAAAACCCGCGCCCGTGTGCTGGCGACGATCTGATCAAGGATGGCAGCCATAAAAGGATGTGGTAGTCGTGCAGTTTGCCATCCTCAGCAAGCCGAAGTCACGCAGGGAAGGATCCGGGCGAGCCGCGTGCCGCGGCACCTGCTGGGCGCCGCAACGGTCGCGCTTTTTCTTCGCCACCCTTCTAAACTGCACCACTACCAAGAATCTTTCGATTATAAGGGAAGACCCCCCGGTGTTGGACGCGAACAGCGGACCAACCCGGGCGCCGGCACTTGGGTGGCCGGCGCCTGGTTAACCGCGTCGCGCAACCCTTGAAGTTGAAATCTCACGGTTACAACGATTTCAGGAACGAATCCAAACAGACCAATGCCGTCGCGTCTTCGGTTTCGGCGATGTGCCGGCTAGGTTGCGCCTCCTGATCGAATCGACGAAGTGGCGAGCGTCACCAGTTCCGCGCAATCGCATCGGATCGGAAGGGTCGAAAACTAATGCTCTTCGATTTTGCCAGAGAGGTCCGAGCTCGCCGGCGGACTTCCCTACGGCTGGGGAATTCGATGGTCTGTGGACTCCCGACACTTCTATTGCCGGCACCAATATGCCGGAGAGGAACAACCCATTTTCGCGTTCGGCTCAGCGATCACAAAGTAGAGCAGATTACTTCATTGCGCCAACTGCTGCGCGCGGATGTATTGAGCTTTGCCATGGCGGGACTAATTCCGACGTGCACGCCCCGGAACTGGATCTTCCCGGATTCCGACGGTCCTGTTGTGCGAGAGCTTCGCGGCTCAGCTCTGTAACAGCCTCTGGCGTAACAGATCTTCGACATCCCCGAGTTTTTCTCCCAGCAGATTCAGTTTGCGCGCGAGCCCCTGAATTTCGACTGCGGAACGGCGATTCACGTCGTAATCCAGTTCTCCACGCAGTCGGTCTTTGGTGTCCTGGCGGTTCTGGCTCATCATGATGATCGGAGCCTGAATCGCTGCCAGCATGTTCAGAAAAAGGTTCAGCAGAATGTAAGGATAGGGATCCCACGCGCGTTTGCCCAGCATCGCGTCGACCGTCATATAAATCGCAAGAAAGATGCTGAACAGGATGATGAATGTCCACGATCCTCCGAAACCGGCGACAATATCAGCCACACGCTCCCCGAAGGTCGCATCTTTCTCGATCACGTCGTTCGGATGTCGGTTGGCTCGTACCCGCACAAGTTGCTGCGACGCGTGGAAGTGGCGTCCCAGCACGCGCAGCATGTCCATTCCGGCCAATGGTTTGCGCTGCAACAACACCGCGATATCATCGCGCTTGATTTCCAGGCATTCCGCGTCGTCAATCGCCGTGGCCTCGGTTTGATGCGGAGTCTGCTCAAGCATCGAGGCGAACCCGAAGAACTCGCCGTGCGTCGGCTCGTCGACCACGACCTCCTGCTGGTCCTGATCGACCGTGGCCACACGAATGCGTCCCGACACGACCACGTACGCTTGTCCGCTGGTGTCGCCCATCTTGTAGATCCGCTGCCGCGGCGCAAACTTTTTCAGACGAACCTGCCCCGCGAGCACGGCCGTCTCTTCTTCATCGAGCGAAGCAAAAAGTGGTACATGTTTCAGTACTTCAGGGTTGCATGCCATGGAAAACGCCTCATCCGTAGAGATGTCGAATCATCGAGTTGCCCAGAGGATGGCACAAATCGCCGATCCCAACAACCCGCCAAGGCGGTATGGGACTTGGTTTATTATCCTGAGCAAGCCCATCTTGCGCGGCGAAGAATCTGGGCGATCCGTGCGAGCCGAGTCCCCGGCGCACCCGCTTTTGGCCTGATGGAGTGGGCGGTGCGTCGGGTTTCTTGCGACGCTATACCGCGCTGGGATCGCTTCCTTGCCAAACTGCAGCTTAGCCGCGCCAACGGCGATGGATCGCCGCCATGGTTATGAGTAAGATTGTGAAGGAGCAAAAAGCCTTCATGAAAGCTTCCATTTCGCCCAACCGTTCGCAGATTTCCCCGAGTGCCGATGGGCCTTACGGCTCAGCCGTGGCGACGAAAACCGAAACGTGTAGGGGCGGACGCATTGGTCCGCCCCGCGATGCCGAGCGAAGCGAAGGGAGGGGTGCAGATTATTTTCGACCGGGAAAGCTGAAAATGGGATGCCCGACTTCTCGCCGGTTTTGCGAGAAGTGGGATTTTCGGCAGAGCCCAGTCGCCATTTCGATCGCCATCGTCGTTGCCGCGGGAGTGTTTCTTTGTTCCTGCACTTCGCATCCCGCGCCGGAACGCTATCACTTCACCGGCGAGATCGTGTCGATCGACACTCAAAGTCAGTCCGCCGTCATCAATGGAGACAACGTTCCCGGCTTCATGGACCCCATGACGATGACATACAAAATCAAGCCGCCGTCCGCGCTGAACCAACTCCACGCCGGCGATTTGATCTCGGCCGACGTTGTGGTCATCAAGCCAGCAAAGAACAGCGAAGAGGCGTCGGATTATTGGCTAGAAAATGTGAAGACCACGGGGCACGTCCAGGTGCCGCCGCCTTCGCCTGGTCCGGGTGCTGCCCAGCGCATACCGCAGCCGGGAGACCTTGTACCCGATTTTTCATTTACCAACCAATCTGGCCGCCGCGTCTCGCTGAAGCAATACCGCGGCAAGGTTGTGCTCGTGACCTTCATCTACACCCGTTGCCCTTTTCCTGATTTCTGTCCGCGCATGAGCAGCAACTTTGACGAAGTCTACAGGCAAGTCGGAAGCGATCCGTCATTAGACTCGACAACGTCTTTGCTCACCTTGAGTTTCGACCCTGACCATGACACGCCACAGGTTCTGCGCGAGTATGCTTTCAAAGTCGCCCACACTCAAGATGCCGCAGTTTTCGATCACTGGGTGTTCGGCGTGCCGCAAAAA
>JASHRE010000077.1 GCA_030037515.1 Candidatus Sulfotelmatobacter sp. | reverse complement strand
CCGCGCTCACGCACAGGCGGGTGGAGTCTCCGATGACTTCCCGGCGCTCGTGCTGGATGCTGAATCCGTTTTTCAGCACGGCGACTTCCGCCGCGAAGCAGGGAAGTGCGCTGATTGCGAGGGCCGCAATCAGGCGCGCGTTCCGAAGTGTGGGAAGAAAACGCATTTGCAACTGGTTCGTCATCCTGAGGCCGGCGGTACCGGCGGGCCGAAGGACCTATGCATCATGCCGCTGCCCGCGAAAACCACAGGTTCGCGCCCCGCAAAAAAAAACGGCTGTGGATGACAATCAAATTTTCTCGGTCGAACATTTCTCATGGGCCGCGCCGACGGTTTCGCCAAGCATCAGTTCTATGGCGTCGGCGAGGCCGCATGCGTCGTTGCCGCCAGTCACGTGCCATCCGCGGCGGCGCAACTCCTCGCACGCATTTCCCATGATAACCGGATATCCGGCAAACTCAAGCATCTCGACATCATTGTGATTATCACCGACGGCCATGACCTGCTCGCGGCCGTAGCCGCGGTGCGTGGCCCAGCGTTCGAGCGCATGCCCCTTCGAGCAACCGACGTTGAGCACGTCGATTATCGACAGATCGCGCTCGGGATACTCGGTGCGCAGGATGGTGACCATCCCTTCCATCCCTGAGCAGTTGAGGGTTTCGAGCGCACGGCCCATGCGCTCCATCGAGCCGCAAAACATGGTTTGAATCGGGTCGGTCACAAGAGCGCGCTCGATGGGAATGACGAATTCGATGTACTGCATATTCTTATCCAGCCAGCGCTGGATGCTGAGGCTGAGTTCGTCAAGCCGTTCGAGAACAAGTGTGCCCTTGGTTTCCTTATCAAATGTTAGAACGGTGTTGCCCCGGAATTCTTGCATGGCCGCGCACAGCCGACGGCAGGTCGCAACGGGCATCAGGTCGCGATGAAACGTTTCACCGCAGAGCGAGCGCGTGACCGCGCCGTTGGAACTGATCAGCCAGAGATCGAATCCGAGCTGGCTGACAATGGGCAAAGCGAACGTGTGACGGCGGCCGGTGACAACGACGATTTCGATTCCGGCGGCGTGGACGCGGCGCAGCGCGGAAAGATCGCGGCTGGAAATTTGAAATTGTCGATTGAGAAGCGTGCCGTCGATATCGGTCGCCAGCAACCGGATGCGGGGCTTGGTCACCATTCATAAGTTTAGCATCCCATGCTTGCGGCGCTTTGGCTGAACGACTCACTAAGGACAGGGCGCGAAGTCCGCAGCCCAAACCCGGCTGTTGTTCGCAAACAGGTATGGGGTTCCTATCCTTCGCCGCAGATAACCGCCAGAAATCCGATTGTCTTTCCGCCTCGCTTGATCTACTATCCTCGGCCCAGGAGGTCGCCTATGACAGCCGCTGACAATATTTCGCTCATGAAGCGCTGGTATCGCGAGGTCTGGCACGAAGGCAAGAACGACACTGTAAAGGAACTGCTCGCTCCCGATGCCTCGCTCCACGGTCAGGTTGGGCCGGAGGTGGAAATCAGAGGGCCGGAGGGATTCATTGGGTTCGCCGAGCGCATTCGGAACGCATTTCCAGACGCCGAGGTGACGGTTGAGGACGTGTTCGCGGTCGACGACAAGGTTGCCACCCGCTGGGTGGCGACTGGAACTCACACGGGCGATGGCTTGGGCATTCCGCCGTCCGGCAAGCGTATTCGAATCACTGGCATCACCATCGCGCGCTTTGTGAACGGCACGATCGTTGAGGGCTGGGACAATTGGGACCGACTGGGGATGCTTGAACAGATCGGATCGTACTCGCCGCCTGAAGCGGTCGTATTGGAGAAGACTGCGTAGACGGCCGGCATGGGGCTGCGGCATGCTCAGCCGCGCTCTTGTTGGAAGGCTCGGTTCGGTACGACGACAGTCTCACCCTGATACGGGTCGGTCTGTCTCGATTCCCACTTCTCGCAAAATCGGCGAGAAACAGGACACTCCTCTTCTTTATTATTCATTATTCATCATTATTCATTCGAAGTCTTCACCAGACGTGCTTCATGGCGGGGGCGAACCTTGCCGCGGGCAGCGTGTTCAGCACATCATCTTTCGTCAGCCAGGCGCGGCGGGCCTGCAGAATTCCATAGCGGATTTTCTCCAGGTGCGAGGTGTGGTGGGAGTCGGTGTTGATGACGATCTTCACGCCCTGCTGTTTGGCCTGGCGCAGATGAACGTCGTTGAGATCGAGGCGGTCGGGATAGGAATTCAGCTCCATTGCGACTTTATGCTTGGTCGCGGCGGCGAGTACTGCTGCCATGTCGAACGGATAGGAATCGCGGCGCAAAAGGATGCGTCCGGTGGGATGGCCTAGGATCGACGTGTTTGGATTTCCAATGGCTTTGATGAGCCGCTCGGTCATCTTGGCCGATTCCTGATTGAAGACCGAGTGCACGCTTGCGATCACGAGATCCATTTGCGCCAGTACATCGTCGGAGAGATCAAGATCGCCGCCGGCAAGGATGTCGACCTCAATTCCGGCGAAGATCTTGATTCCGTCGATGACGTCGTCGGCGTTGCGAATGCGCTGGATGTGCTCGACCGCGCGCCGGTCGTCGAGCCCGTTGGCGAAGGCAAGATTTTTTGAGTGATCGGTGATGGCCATGTATTTGTATCCGCGCGCCTTGGCGGCTTCGGCCATTTCTTCGATGGTGCTTCGGCCGTCGGTTTCGACGGTGTGCATGTGCACGTCGCCCTGCAGGTCTTTTTCGGTGATCAGTTGCGGCAACGCGTGTTTTTCGGCCAGTTCGATTTCGCCTAAGTTCTCGCGCATCTCGGGGGGGACGCGGTCGAGATTCAGCTTCGCGTAGATCTCCTC